>NZ_JBFTMM010000004.1:0-249880 GCF_056396945.1 Pseudomonas sp. 05N432
TACGTCATCGTCGGCCTGCTGATCGGCGGCACTGCTGGTTCGATCATGGCCAAACGCGTTGAAATGACCAAGATGCCAGAGCTGGTCGCGTTCATGCACAGCATGATCGGTATGGCAGCGGTGTTCATCGCCATCGCCGCCGTGGTCGAGCCGCAGTCGCTGGGTATCGTCAAACAACTGGGCGATTCGATTCCCGCCGGCAACCGTCTGGAGTTGTTCCTCGGCGCCGCCATCGGTGCAATTACCTTTTCCGGTTCGGTGATCGCGTTCGGCAAGCTGTCGGGCAAGTACAAGTTCCGCCTGTTCCAGGGCGCACCGGTACAGTTTGGCGGGCAACATAAAATCAACCTGCTGCTGGGCCTGGCAACACTGGGTCTGGGTATCACCTTCATGATGACCGGCAACCTCGGCGCCTTCGCCCTGATGCTGGCCCTGGCCTTCGTGCTCGGCGTACTGATCATCATCCCGATCGGCGGTGCCGACATGCCCGTCGTGGTGTCGATGCTCAACAGCTACTCCGGCTGGGCTGCGGCGGGAATCGGCTTCTCGCTGAACAACTCGATGCTGATCATTGCCGGCTCGCTGGTGGGTTCGTCCGGTGCGATCCTCTCGTACATCATGTGCAAGGCGATGAACCGTTCGTTCTTCAACGTCCTGCTCGGCGGTTTCGGCAACAGCGCAGACGCGGCCGGCCCAGCGGGTGCGAAAGAAGCCCGCCCGGTGAAATCCGGCTCGGCGGACGACGCCACCTTCCTGCTGACCAACGCCGACACCGTGATCATCGTTCCCGGCTACGGCCTGGCAGTCGCACGGGCGCAGCACGCGCTTAAAGAGCTGACCGAGAAACTGACCCACCGTGGCGTGACCGTGAAGTATGCGATCCACCCGGTGGCCGGTCGAATGCCCGGCCACATGAACGTGCTGCTGGCCGAGGCCGAAGTGCCTTACGACCAGGTGTTCGAGATGGAAGACATCAACTCCGAGTTCGGCCAGGCCGACGTGGTGCTGGTGCTGGGCGCCAACGACGTGGTGAACCCGGCGGCGAAGAACGATCCTAAATCGCCAATCGCCGGCATGCCGATTCTCGAAGCGTTCAAAGCCAAGACCATCATCGTCAACAAACGCTCGATGGCCAGCGGCTACGCCGGCCTGGACAACGAACTGTTCTACCTGGACAAAACCATGATGGTTTTCGGCGACGCGAAGAAAGTCATCGAAGACATGGTCAAAGCCGTCGAGTAAAGACTGCGCAAACCGCAATACCGAAAACCCCGGCCTTTGTAGGCTGGGGTTTTTTATTGCACACAAGATTAACTGCGGAAAACCGACCAAAGGCTCTAAATCAGGGGCCAGCATTCGACCATGGTCGCGGGGCGAATTTTTTTGAATTCAATAGACTGCACATCTTGCTTCCGTTGCCCGAGATAACAATCCATGTACCGTGATCGTATCCGCTTGCCTTCGTTGTTGGATAAGGTAATGAGCGCCGCTGACGCTGCCGCTCTGATTCAGGACGGCATGACCGTCGGCATGAGCGGGTTTACCCGCGCCGGCGAAGCCAAAGCCGTGCCCCACGCACTGGCCGAACTCGCCAAGGTCACACCGCTGAAAATCAGCCTGATGACCGGCGCCAGCCTGGGCAACGACCTCGACAAACAACTGACCGAGGCCGGTGTGCTGGCCCGTCGTATGCCGTTTCAGGTCGACAGCACCCTGCGCAAGGCGATCAACGCCGGCGAGGTGATGTTCATTGACCAGCACCTGTCGGAAACCGTGGAACAACTGCGCAACCAGCAACTCAAGCTGCCGGACATCGCGGTGATTGAAGCCGTGGCGATCACTGAACAGGGCCACATCGTACCAACCACCTCAGTCGGCAACTCGGCCAGCTTCGCGATTTTCGCCAAGCATGTGATCGTCGAGATCAATCTGGCGCACAACCCGAATCTGGAAGGTCTGCACGACATCTATATCCCGACCTACCGTCCGACCCGCACGCCTATTCCGCTGGTCAAGGTCGACGACCGTATCGGCAGCACCGCGATCCCGATCCCGCCGGAAAAGATCGTCGCGATCGTCATCACCAACCAGTCCGACTCGCCGTCCACGGTGCTGCCGCCGGACAACGACACCCAGGCCATTGCCGATCACCTGATCGACTTCTTCAAGCAGGAAGTGGAAGCAGGGCGCATGACCAACAAGCTCGGCCCGCTGCAAGCCGGTATCGGCAGCATCGCCAATGCGGTGATGTGCGGCCTGATCGACTCGCCGTTCGAAGACCTGACCATGTACTCCGAAGTCCTGCAGGACTCCACCTTCGACCTGATCGACGCCGGAAAACTGAGCTTCGCCTCGGGCAGCTCGATCACCCTGTCGAGCCGGCGCAATACCGATGTGTTTGGCAACCTGGAACGTTACAAGGACAAGCTGGTGCTGCGTCCGCAGGAGATCTCCAACCACCCTGAAGTGGTTCGTCGCCTGGGCATCATCGGCATCAATACGGCGCTGGAGTTCGATCTGTACGGTAACGTCAACTCCACCCACGTCTGCGGTACGCGGATGATGAACGGCATTGGTGGTTCCGGCGACTTTGCCCGTAACGCGCACCTGGCGATCTTTGTCACCAAGTCGATTGCCAAGGGCGGGGCGATTTCCAGTGTAGTGCCGATGGTCAGTCACGTTGACCACACTGAACATGACGTCGACATTCTCGTGACCGAGATCGGCCTTGCCGATTTACGTGGCCTGGCGCCACGGGAGCGGGCGCGGGTGGTAATCGACAACTGCGTGCACCCGGACTACCGCGAAGCGCTGAATGCCTACTTCGAGGCGGCCTGCGCCGTCGGCGGACACACCCCGCATATCCTGCGCGACGCCCTCAGCTGGCACATCAACCTGGAAGAAACCGGCAGAATGCTCGCCGTGTGATTGATACAGATGGCAGCTGACGCAAACACAATTTCGTCAGCTCGCCATTGCCAACCCAACATACTTCAAAAACTGTACTGCTGTACCGGTCATTTCCT
The DNA here is from genome assembly GCF_056396945.1 of Pseudomonas sp. 05N432. Classification (NCBI taxonomy): domain Bacteria; kingdom Pseudomonadati; phylum Pseudomonadota; class Gammaproteobacteria; order Pseudomonadales; family Pseudomonadaceae; genus Pseudomonas; species Pseudomonas sp. 05N432. The sequence goes on from NZ_JBFTMM010000004.1 coordinate 3,027, forward strand.
ACCGTAATTACCCGCATTTTCGAGCCGAACACCTAAAAACGCACCACACTAGTGCGGATAGGTACAGTTGCCTCGTTTTCGAGCAGTACAGCACCTATTAACAGTTAACTGGTCCCTCACAATACAGGTGAACTGTATCTAGAGAGACTGGCCAAACGAGAGGATCATTGGCATCAGTTAAACCACTACCTAATCCCGCCATAAGCGGAAGGATGTCAACCATGGAACGTACACTCAGTTCCGAAATGTTCTTCGAAGACAACGCTGTAAAAACCCAGGCTTCCATGCCTCTTCGCGTTCTCGCCAACCTGATGCTGTGGCAGCGCCGCATCTCCAGCCGCCACCAACTGGCTCGTCTGGATTCGCGTCTGCTGGCTGACGCAGGGATTAGCGAAGCACAACGCTACGAAGAGCTGAGCAAGCCGTTCTGGCGCTAAGTTAGCGTCGCTGGCCCTGACCCACCGGGTCCACCGCCAGCACCCCGAATTGCACACACAAAACCCGTCGTGGGAAACCACGACGGGTTTTGTCGTTTCAGGGCTGAAAACGGCGAGTACAGAAGGGCAGCCGCATGACAGGTACAGTTTCTGAAATACATAAACTGAACCAGTACAATTTAACATTGGTGTAGCTGCTCCAGCGTCGGCGAAACGCCGAACATGGTCTCCCAAGGCTGCTCAATCAGCCTGTTCGTAAGGAATACACCATGAATCGGTTACTTGATGTTCCGCTCCCGCCTACTCGCAAGCCTTCCTTGCTCAAGCGTATGGCCCGGCTGTTTGCCGCTATCGGTCAAGGCATGGAAAAAGCGCGCACCCGCCGCCTGCTCGCGCAACTTAATGAACAGCAGCTGTCTGACATAGGTATCAGCCATTCCGATCGACTGGTCGAACTGGACAAACCTTTTTGGCGCTAACTGTGTCTAGATGGGGTGACAGGGCTATTCGAACGGTTGAACAACGGCCTAATATCCGAAGACAACGTGGCGAGCCCTGCGCAGGGTATGTCTGATCTCTCAGACGTTACGCATCACGCAGTGGCGGCCCGACGTTATTTTTGGCGTCACTATTTATGGTTTATTCACAGGAGTTACCCCATGTCCCGTCTTCGTCTGCTCAGCGCTGCAGCACTGCTGGCCGTGGCTGCCAATTCGCATGCCTCCAGCTTCATTATCACCACTGATACTGTCGTCGGTGCACTCAAGGACAGCTCCGACGCCACAACCAATCTCTCCTCTTCGCTGCGGGACAAGAAGATCGTTCGCGCCGCCCGTGACGACGCTGCCAGCTTCGTGGCCAGCGAAGGCGCCATCCGTGGCGTACGCCTGGAAAGCGCTCTCGACTACATCCACACACAGGCGCCACAGCTGAAAGCCACTGACGCACAGCTCGCTCAAGCCATTCTGGCGATCTGATCGACGTCGGAAAACGGGGCTCTCACATTGGGCCCCGATTCCTCAGCGCTGGCTCTGGTCCGGGCATTGCGCTAGCCTTGGGGCTCGTTTCCAAACGTCGAGTCTCATGCATTTTCTTTCAAAACCATTCATCACATTCCTGTTTATCACTGCCTGCTGGAGCAGCCCGGCCCATGCCTTGGACCTGACTACACAGAACCTCGTCGTCACCACTTATGCGACAAGCAAGGTGACCTCCGCGCCCTTCGACCATAAACTGCTACTCGCTGCCCACGATGATGCGGCGGCGTTCATTGCCAGTGACGGTCAACTGCGAGGAGCGCAACTGGAGTCCGCCCTGGTTTACCTGCGCCAGACCCGGCCAAAACTTCATGCCAGCGACCTTGAACTGGCACAGGCAATTCTCGTCCAATAGTTATCCTGTTTTTCCGGAGTCGTTCCATGCGTAGCCCGCTGATTGCTGCCACCCTTGGCCTGCTGTTATTGGCCGATGTGGCCCAGGCACATACCCTGGAAGCCACCAGTAACATGATTATCCGCGCCTCTCAGCGCACCCTCGATTTCACCTCCGACACCACCACCTCGATTCGTGACCTGAAAGTCGTGCGCGAAGCCCATGATGACGCGGCCAGTTTCGTCGCCAGCAATGGCGATATCCGTGGTGCACACCTGGAAGCAGCCTTCGACACCTTGCGCACCCGTGTGCCGGAAGCCCGCGACGCCAGTGATCAAGTCCTCGCCGAAGCCATCCTCGCACTGTGAAGACACTAGCCGCCTGGCTGATGGCCGGGGCCGTATTGCTGCTTTGCAGTACAGCTCAGGCCAGCCTGCAACTACACCTCAAGACCGACGGTCTGAGCCCGGCAGAACAGCAAGCCAGCCAGGCACTGCTGGATGAAGCGATGCAGGCTTTGCCGCCGCGTTTCATCGAGCAACTGGACCGCCGGATTGATGTTGGCTGGACCGACGCAATGCCCGGTAACGCTTACGGAGAGGCGTCTCTGGTGTCAGAGGTGGACCTCAATCGCAACCTGCTGGCCAGCCTCACCGACGGCAGCGCTGCGACGAAAAAAACCAATCGCCCCCACGGCACCGTTCGCCGCGAAATGCTCGCCACGGTGCTGCATGAACTCACGCACATTTATGACCGTGCGCGCTTGTGGACAAGTGCCGAGCGTTTGCAGATCCAACGCTGTACGCGACAGAGCAACAGTTCAGGCCTGGTCGGCCTTCCCGATCAATGCCGTGGCCAGACTGACCGTCGTTTCACCTTGAGCGACGATCCACGCCTGCTGGACCTTGCCGGCTGGCCGCAATACGTCGGCCGACGCGGTGAACGCGAACAGCACAACCGGCAAATTGTCCGCAGCCCGGACCTCTACGAGACGAGCAGCCCCAAGGAATTTGTCGCGGTCAACATGGAGTACTTCCTCCTCGATCCGAGCTATGCCTGCCGCCGCCCGGCGCTATACCGCTATTACCAGGAACACTTCGGCTGGGCTCCGCCGGCCAAGGACAGCTGCGCCCAATCCTTCGCCTTCCTGAACGCGGGCAACGACTTCGCCAAACAACCGCTGGGCCAGGTCGATCCGGAAAGGGTCTACTCCGTCGACTACCTGCTGGCCGAGGCCAATCAGAATCTGGTCAGCCGCTGGGGCCACAGCATGTTGCGGCTGGTGATTTGTGCGCCCGGTCGCCCGCGCGGACCGGATTGCCGACTGGACCTGGAATACTCCCTGGTGCTGTCCTACCGCGCCTTTGTCGGCGACGTACAGCTGTCGAGCTGGGATGGTCTGGTCGGCAAGTATCCGTCGCGACTCTTCGTGTTGCCGCTATCGCAAGTCATCGACGAATACACCAAGACTGAACTGCGCAGCCTGGCCTCGGTGCCACTCAAGCTGTCGCGCAGTGAAATTGGAGAGTTGGTCGAACACGCCGCCGAAATGCATTGGAGCTACGACGGCAACTATTACTTCCTGTCCAACAACTGCGCGGTCGAGAGCCTGAAACTGCTGCGCAGTGGCAGCAACAATCCACAGCTGGTCGGCATGGACAGCATCATGCCCAACGGCTTGCTGGAAATACTCAAGGCCCGCGGACTGGCGGATACCAGCGTGCTCGACAATCCGCGCGAGGCCTTGCGCCTGGGCTATCGCTTCGACTCGTTCCGCGATCGCTATCAAGCGATGTTCGAGGTGCTGAAAAAACACCTGCCAATCAAACAGGACAAGGTTGAAGACTGGATGGCGCTGACGGCCGCAGAACGTCGCCCGTGGTTTCAACAGGCCGACCTGCGCACCAGCGCGGCATTGCTGTTGCTGGAGCAGGCGAGTTTCCGCCAGCAATTGTTGCTGGCCCAGAATGAGGTGAAACAACGCTATCTGGACGCCCGCGAGTTGAAAAACGGCGGCATGGACCAGGCCAATCAGACCTTGAAGCAGATTCTCGTCAACAGTGGTTTCCTCAGCCGTCCGGCAGAACTGCTCGACAGGGGCGGTTACGGCCTGCCACAGCCCAATGAATGGAAACGCCTGGAGTCGGAGAGCAGTACGCGACAGAAGAAATTACAGGTGTTGACCGGCGATCTGGACAAAGAGGTCAGGGCGCTGCTTGAGCCTGGCCGAGCGGCTGAGATTGCCGCGAATGAGGCCAACATCAAGCAATTGGGTGAGCATTTGCGAGCGTTGCATAAGGCGGCCGGCGGGCTGGAGTTGCCTTAAGTCAAAAGATTGCAGCCGGACAACCGGCTGTCAGTGGGCAATGTCACGCAATGGCCCGGTGAATTGATACCGCAGTTGTCCACAATGGCATCCGCCCGAGTGTCGCTCGCTCATACCAACACCCCCATCTTTATGTTCAACCCCGTCAAACTGCGGTACTGACCACTACTTCAGGCCGCGCCAGCCCACTTCGAACATCTCGTCTGGTGTTTGCCCAGCGAAAGCTGGCTGAAAGGTTTGCCCATTAGGATCGCCCGCACTGCCGGCAACAGACCGGTTGGCCAAACGAATGTCGCAACGTTCGCGCGGCCCAATTAACAACAACAATGGTGATTCTGATGTCCGCTCGTACCCGCCTGTTTGCCCCGACTCCCCCCGTACGCCTCGTGCTTTCCGTTCTGCGCTGACCCCACCCGGTTCGCCATTCCCTAGCCGCGCTACGCCTGGAGTATTCCCATGCTGACTTTCCTTGGCTTCGCCATGGTCATCACGTTCATGTACCTGATCATGACCAAGCGCCTGTCGGCGCTGATCGCCCTGATCATCGTTCCGATCCTGTTCGCCCTGTTCGGTGGTTTTGCCCCGAAGATCGGCCCGATGATGCTCGAAGGCATCACCAAGCTAGCCCCGACCGGGGTGATGCTGATGTTCGCCATCCTCTACTTCGCCCTGATGATCGACTCAGGCCTGTTTGACCCGGCTGTGCGCAAGATCCTCAAACTGGTCAAGGGCGACCCGCTGAAGGTATCCATCGGCACCGCGGTGCTGGCCCTGGTGGTGTCCATGGACGGTGACGGCGCCACGACTTACATGATCTGCGTAGCCGCCATGCTGCCGCTGTACAGCCGCATCGGCATGAGCCCGCGGATCATGGCCGGCCTGATCATCCTCGCCGGTGGTGTGATGAACATGACCCCGTGGGGCGGCCCGACCGCGCGTGCCGCCAGTGCATTGCATGTCGACCCGTCGGACATCTTCGTGCCGATGATCCCGGCGATGCTCGCTGGCGTAGTGGCGATCCTGGCGATTGCCTACCTGTACGGTAAACGTGAACGCGCGCGCCTGGGTGAATTGCACCTGATCGGCGACGAAATCGACCACAGCGAAATCAGCGTTTCGCAGTTTCCGGATGCTCGTCGTCCGAAGCTGATCTGGTTCAACGGCGCCCTGACCCTGGCCCTGATGTGTGCCCTGATCGCTGGCCTGCTGCCACTACCGGTGTTGTTCATGGTCGCGTTCAGTATCGCGATGATCGTCAACTACCCTTGCCTGCAACAGCAAAAAGATCGCGTTGCGGCCCACGCCGGCAGCGTGCTGGCAGTGGTCGGGCTGATTTTTGCCGCCGGTATCTTCACCGGCATCCTGTCCGGCACCGGCATGGTCGATGCCATGTCGAAAAGCCTGCTGGCCGTGATCCCGGATTTCCTCGGTCCGTACCTGGCCGTGATCACCGCACTGGCGAGCATGCCGTTCACCTTTTTCATGTCCAACGATGCGTTTTACTACGGTGTACTGCCGGTTCTGGCCGAAGCCGCCAGCCACTACGGCATCACCGCGGTGGAGATGGCACGTGCCTCGATCGTCGGTCAACCCGTCCACTTGCTGAGTCCGCTGGTACCCTCCACCTACTTGTTGGTGGCATTGGCCGGGATCGAATTCGGTGACCACCAACGCTTTACCTTGAAGTGGGCAGTACTGGTTTGCATGTGCATACTCGTCGCTGCACTGCTGATGGGGATTTTCCCGCTGTTCAGCACCTTGTAACGGCATCAACTCACCGCGCCGCCAGCTAAATGCTGGCGTCGTGGTTTAACACTCGCTCAAAGGAATACACATGGAATGGCTGACCAACCCTGAAATCTGGGTTGCCTTCTTCACGCTGACGGCCCTGGAAATCGTACTGGGTATCGACAACATCATCATGATCTCGATCCTCGTCAGCCGCATGCCCAAGCACATGCAGGCGCGCACCCGGATCTTCGGCCTGGCGCTGGCCATGGTCACGCGGATCCTGCTGTTGCTGTCGATCACCTGGGTCATGCGCCTGACCGCCGACTTGTTCGTGGTCTTCGGTCAGGGTATTTCCGGGCGAGACCTGATCCTGTTCTTCGGTGGCCTGTTCCTGCTGTGGAAAAGCTCCCAGGAGATGTTTCATGCACTGGAAGGTGAAGACGAAACCGCCGACGAGCCAGGTGGCAAGGGCGGCAACTTCCTCTACACCATCATCCAGATCGCGATCATCGACATCGTGTTCTCTCTGGACTCGGTGATCACCGCGGTCGGCATGGTGTCCCATGTTCCGGTCATGGTTGCTGCGATCATCGTTGCGGTACTGGTGATGATGATGGCTTCGGGCATTATCAGCGCGTTCATCGATAAGCATCCGTCGCTGAAAATGCTCGCGCTGTCGTTCCTGCTGGTGGTGGGTACCGTGCTGATCGCCGAAGCCTTCGGTGTGCATGTCCCCAAAGGCTACGTCTACTTCGCCATGGCGTTCTCGCTGGCCGTGGAATCGATCAACATCAAGATGCGCACCGCGATCGCGAAAAAGAAGAAACAGCAGGAGCCGGTGAAACTGCGCAAGGACATTCCGGGTCAATAACTAGCCATAATGAATCAAGGGGCTTTCGAGCCCCTTTTTCATACCCGCACGAAGCTGTTTTCATGACAGTTTTGTTTCAATCGACTCTTTAGCTATGCGATGCTGGCGCCCGGACCGTTAGCCAACTACAGCTTAAATACAGAACGTAGAACGTCGCACGGCATCGTCAACTTGCTCCATTGGGGCGCTGTTCATTCAGGGGGCCCAGTATGCTGACCCTGCTCAATCTACTGTCCGCCGTTGCCTTGCTCATTTGGGGCACGCACATCGTCCGAACCGGCATCCTGCGGGTCTACGGCTCGAACCTGCGCCATGTCATTGGCCAGAACATGTCCAAGCGCTGGCTGGCCTTTATCGCCGGGATTCTCGTCACCGCCATGGTCCAGAGCAGCAATGCCACGGCGATGCTGGTGACCTCGTTTGTCGGCCAGGGCTTGATGGCACTGACGCCCGCCCTGGCGACCATGCTCGGAGCCGACGTCGGTACCGCACTGATGGCGCGGGTCCTGACGCTGGATTTGTCATGGCTGTCGCCGCTGCTGATTTTCCTCGGGGTGATTTTCTTTCTCTCACGCAAGCAGACGAGGGCAGGCCAGCTTGGCCGGGTCGGCATCGGCCTGGGGCTGATTATTCTCGCACTGCAATTGATCGTCGAAGCCGCCAATCCGATCACCCACGCTCACGGCGTCAAAGTGCTGTTTGCCTCACTGACGGGCGACATCCTGCTCGATGCCCTCGTCGGTGCGCTGTTCGCGATGATTTCCTACTCCAGCCTGGCCGCCGTCCTGCTCACAGCAACCCTCGCCGGTGCCGGAGTGATCAGCCTGCCGGTGGCCATCGGCCTGGTGATCGGCGCCAACATCGGCAGCGGTGTCCTGGCATTTCTCAGCACCAGCATGCAGAACGCTGCCGGACGTCAGGTGGCGTTGGGCAGCCTGCTCTACAAGATGATCGGCCTTCTACTGATCATTCCGATGCTCGGCCCGCTGGTGCACTGGATGGACAGCCTCAATTTCCGCCCGCAAGGCCTGGTGATCGGCTTTCATCTGCTCTACAACACCGCGCGTTGCCTGGTGCTGTTGCCCAGCGTCGGTCCGATGGCCAGGCTCTGTGCCTGGCTGTTGCCAGAGCGCCCGGAAATCAACGGACAGGCCAAGCCTCGCCACCTGGACCCGACAGCCCTCACCACACCAAGCCTGGCCTTGGCCAACGCAGCCCGGGAAACCCTGCGCATCGGTGACCTGATCGACAATATGCTCGAAGCCATGCTCGATGTACTGCGTGGCAAACAAACCGCTGTCACTCAGGAAATGCGCCGCCTGAGCGATGACGTCGAAGTCCTCTGCAGCGCGATCAAACTCTATCTGGCGCAGATGCCCCGCGAAGACCTCAGCGACCAGGACAGTCGGCGCTGGGCAGAAATCATCGAACTGGCGATCAATCTGAAACTCGCCTCTGACCTGATCGAACGCATGTTGCGCAAGGTCCAGCAGCAGAAGACCTCGCAACGCCGCTCCTTTTCCGACGTCGGCCTGGAAGAGCTGGCGGGGTTGCACCATCAGTTGATCGCCAATCTGCGTCTGGGGCTGTCGGTGTTTCTGAGTGCCGACAAGGAAAGCGCCCGGCAACTGCTGCGTGAGAAACGTCGCTTCCGCGCGCAGGAGAGACGCTTGGCTCATGCCCATGTCAGCCGCTTGCACCGTAAGGTCGTGCAAAGCCTCGAAACCAGCTCGCTGCACCTGGAGCTGATCGCCGACATGAGACGCTTGAACTCGCTGTTCTGTGGCAGCGCCTATGTGGTCCTCGAAACCACCGAAACCGGTACATTGGCTGCCGACGATACGGCTGACATCACCCATTCACCCTGAACGTCTAGCGTTGAAAGAAGTCACTTAAAAGGTTGAAGGCAAATCCTTTTGCCCGCATTGACCCGCCAGGAAGGTTGTTATGCGTTGTCTGTTGTTCATGTGCCTGCTATTGAGTTCCACCTGCTCATTTGCCCTGGATCGCTTTCAGGTCGAAGGTTATTCGCTGCCCAACGGCTTGCAAGTAGTGCTCAAGCCCGGCAGCGAACGCGGGCATGTGGCGATTCGCCTGGTGGTAGGCGTTGGCCTGGATGACTTCGCCTGCGCCGACAAAGAGCTGCCGCACCTGCTTGAGCATTTGCTGTTCAGTGGCGTCGACGCGAGTGGGGAAGGCGGGCTCGAGGAGCGCATGCAGGCACTGGGGGGTGAATGGAACGCCTACACCAGTAACGCCGACACCACGTTCGTCATCGAAGCCCCGGCAAAGAATCAGCGCAAAGTCCTCGACCTGTTGCTGGCGCTACTGACCCAGACCCGACTCGACGACACCGCCATCAGTGCGGCCAAACAGGTGGTCGAACGCGAAGATGGCGGCCATTACTCCCACTTGCAGCGCTGGCTCGACCGCCAGGACCTGGGCCATACGGCGAGCAACCAACTGGCGGTGGAGCTGGGCCTGAAGTGCTCGGAGCGGGCCCAGGTAGAACACCTGACCCGCGAACAACTGGAGAAGGTCCGCAAGGAGTGGTACGCACCGAACAACATGACGCTGATTATTGTCGGCGAGCTCGATCGCCTGCTGCCGGCCTACCTGGAGCGCACCTATGGCGAGCTCGAAGCGATTGATCCCACCGAGCATTTGCCGCTGCCGGAGATCCAGCACCCGGCGCTCGACGAACGCAATCTGATCCAGGGCTGGGTAGGGGGTGGTGCCAAACTGCACTGGTTGTTCCCGGAACCGGCGCTTGAGGATCAATATGATGAAACATACGACCTGCTCAAGGACTACCTCGACTGGGCGCTTTATCGTCAATTGCGCCTGGCTCACGGATTGTCCTACGGCCCCTGGGCCGAACGCGAAGTGTTCGGCAGCGTCGGTTTCCTCAGCCTGAACGCCGATCTGGAACGCGATGATCTGCCACAAGCGCAGCAGGTACTCGAGGATCTGAAAGCCGATCTGCTCAAGAATGGTCTCGATCACGCTGGTTTTGAACGCTTGAAACAGGTCGCCATCGCCCGACAGGCCTGGGCCGTGCAAGGCAACAGTGGACTGGCCGACTACTACTGGAGTGCCATTGGCGACTATGAGGACGGACATTTCGACGACCCGGCCAAACGCCTGCAAACAGTCACTCTGGACCAGGCCAACCAAGCCCTTCACAAGCTGCTCGATCAGCAGGGTTACATTCGCATCGAGAAGCCGCTGCTCAGTTATGACGAGGTGCTGTGGTTGCTGGGCGGGGTGTTGGGGTTGATGGCGCTGATGGGCTGGCGTATTCACCACAAGCAGTGAAAACACCACGATCCCTGTAGCAGCTGCCGAAGGCGGCGTTCGGCTGCGAAGCGGCCGTAAAATCAGACACCACATTTTTTCAGGTTAACCGTGAAGGCTGGATTCACGACTGCTGCGCAGCCGAACGCAGGCTGCGCCAGCTGCTACAGGGATTGCGTATTACCTGATGCTTTCTCGCAACATCAGAGTGCCAGCGTTATCCTGTCGGGGTTTTTACCCACGACAATTGCGAATCGCCGAATGCCTATCCTGACCCATTACGTAACGCGCATCCTCGAACTGATGAAGCGCTACCCCGGGGTCATTGCGCTCGGTGGCTTCATCTCAGGGGTCTGCAGTTTCATTTTGGTCGACCGTCAACAAAGCCTGGCGACCTGGATTGCGGTGATCATGCTGGTCAGCTGGCTCTGGCTGATGCTGGAAAACAGCCTGACGGAGCTGTTCACCAAAGTCTTCAAGCGTGAGATCCCACAGCCGTTGTTGCGCTATGCGACACAGATGATTCATCAGGAAAGTCTGTTCTTTGTCTTGCCGTTCTTTTTCATCACCACCACCTGGAACAGCGGGCAATTGGTGTTCACCGGACTGCTCGGGGCGGCGGCGCTGGTTTCGATCACCGATCCGCTGTATTACAAATGGCTGGCGCCGCGCCGCTGGCTGTTTCTGGCGATGCATACGCTGACGCTGTTTGCCGCGCTGCTGACCGCATTGCCGATCATCCTGAACCTGACCACCGATCAGAGTTTCAAACTGGCTCTTGGCACCGCGATGCTGCTGTCTTTCCCAAGCCTGGCGTCGATCTTTCCGATTCGCACGATCCGCGGCGGCCTGAGCGTGCTCAGCATCACCCTGGCCATCGGCTGCGCCGGCTGGTTGCTGCGTTCCTGGGTGCCGCCGGCCACGTTGTGGATGACGCAAGTGGCAATCAGCACACAACTACAAGACCGTACACCCGGCGACAGCCACAATGAAGTCAGCGTCGCCCAACTGCGCCCTGATGGTCTGTACGCCTACACCGCGATCAACGCACCGCGCGGGCTCGACGAGCGGATTTATCACGTCTGGCAGTTCAACGGCAAAGAGGTCGACCGCATCGCACTGGATATCCACGGCGGGCGCAAGGAAGGGTACCGGGCCTGGAGCCATAAACAGAACTTCCCCGGCAACCCGGCAGGCGACTGGCAAGTGCGGGTACTGACCGAAGACGGTCAGGTGATCGGCGTACTGCGCTTTGAGGTGACCGACGTCAGTCAAAACGGCACGACGCCGAGCGAGGCAAAATAACCGGGATCATGCTATTACGTAGCACTGCGTATCAGTCGAACAAGCACGGAGATTATGAGCAGCACGATTGCCGGCAATGCCCAACTCGATACTTCGAACACCCCTGCGCGGTTGCGGGTCACGGGTGACTGGACGCTTGTCCATTACGCCGACCTCAAACGCCTGAGCAACACTCTCAAAGGTCAGTACGACGACCGAACCCCCATCGACCTCAATGGCATCGGCGCGCTCGACACCGCAGGCGCCTCGCTGCTGGTCGAGCTGCTCGGTGCCGAACGCCTCGGCAAGTCCGCCGAACACCCCGATTGCAGCCTGTCCGCAGCCGACCGTGCGCTGCTGCAAACCGTCTATTGCTCGCTGACTGACTTCTGCATCCCCATCAAAGAGCCCGAAATCAGTGTCGGCATTCAACTGCTGACCCGCATCGGGCGCGCAGTCGATGCGGTCTGGCAGGACACGCTGCAACTGTTGGGGTTTGTCGGGCTGATTCTGGAAACCATCGCTCGCAGCCTGTTTCACCCCAAGCGCTGGCGGATCACGCCGATGATCGCGCACATCGAACAAACCGGCCTCGACGCTGCGCCCATCGTCGCCTTGCTGACCTTCATGGTGGGCGCGGTAGTGGCCTTCCTCGGCGCCACGGTACTCGCCAGTTTTGGTGCGAGCATTTTTACCGTGGACCTGGTGGCGTTCTCGTTCCTGCGTGAGTTCGGTGTGCTGCTGACCGCCATCCTGATGGCCGGGCGCACTGCCAGTGCCTTCACCGCGCAAATCGGCTCGATGAAGGCCAACGAAGAAATTGACGCGATCCGCACCTTGGGTCTCGATCCGATGGAGCTGCTGGTGGTGCCACGGGTGTTGGCGTTGCTGGTGGCGCTGCCGATGCTGACCTTTCTGGCAATGCTCTCGGGGATTGTCGGGGGTGGGGTGGTCTGTGCGATATCGCTAGGCATCTCGCCGGCGATGTTCCTGTCTTTGCTGCAATCGGACATCGGCGTTCAACATTTTCTGGTCGGCATGGTCAAAGCACCAATCTTCGCCTTTTTGATCGCCTCCATTGGTTGTCTGGAAGGCTTCAAGGTCAGTGGCAGCGCTGAATCCGTTGGCGCCCACACCACGTCCAGCGTGGTGCAGTCGATTTTCGTGGTGATCGTGCTCGATGCGGTCGCCGCATTGTTCTTTATGGAGATGGGCTGGTGAGTCGTTTACCCCGTGCGCCCTCCGAGGCGGTGATCGAAGTTCGTGGGCTGTGCAATCGCTTCGGCCGCCAGAGCGTGCATGAAAACCTCGACCTGGATTTGTACAAGGGCGAGATTCTCGCCGTGGTCGGCGGTTCAGGCAGCGGCAAATCGGTGTTGCTGCGCAGCATTGTTGGCCTGCGCCAGCCCAGCGAAGGCATGGTGAAGGTGTTTGGCAAAAACCTGCCGAGCCTGACAGAGCATGAACGCTCACTGGTCGAGCGACGCTTCGGCGTGTTGTTTCAGAAGGGCGCGTTGTTCTCTTCGCTGACCGTGACCGAAAACGTCGCCTTACCATTGATCGAGCACGCCGGCCTGAGTCGCAACGACGCCGAGCATCTGGCGGCGGTTAAACTGGCCTTGGCTGGCCTGCCGCTGTCGGCTGCCGACAAGTACCCGGCCTCGCTGTCCGGCGGCATGATCAAACGCGCGGCGCTGGCCCGCGCCTTGGCGCTGGACCCGGACATCCTGTTCCTCGATGAGCCGACCGCCGGCCTCGATCCGATCGGCGCCGCGGCGTTCGATCAGTTGATCCTGACGTTGCGCGATGCGTTGGGGCTGAGTGTTTTCCTGGTCACCCACGACCTCGATACGCTGTACACCATCACCGACCGGGTCGCGGTGCTGGCGCAGAAAAAAGTACTGGTGGCCGACGCCATCGACACCGTGTCGGAAACCGACGACGCGTGGATTCACGAATACTTCCACGGCCCACGCGGCCGCGCGGCGCTTTCGGCCGCTTCACAGCTCAACGAGGTATGACATGGAAACCCGAGCCCACCATGTATTGATCGGCCTGTTCACCGTATTGGTGGTGGCCGGTGCATTGCTGTTCGGCCTGTGGCTGGCCAAGTCCAGCGTCGACACCGCCTTCAAGGACTACGAGGTGGTTTTCAATGAGGCGGTCAGCGGTCTGTCCAAAGGCAGCGCGGTGCAGTACAGCGGGATCAAGGTCGGCGATGTGGTGACATTACGCCTCGACCCCAAAGACCCGCGCCGGGTATTGGCGCGGATTCGACTGAGCGGCGACACCCCGATCAAGGAAGACACCCAGGCGAAACTGGCGCTGACCGGGATTACCGGCACCTCGATCATCCAGCTCAGTGGCGGCACCCCGCAAAGCCCGGAGCTGGAAGGCAAGGACGGTAATTTGCCGGAGATTATTGCTTCGCCTTCGCCCATTTCACGGTTGCTGAACAACAGCGACGACTTGATGAGCAGCGTCAACCTGTTGCTGCATAGCGCCAACCAGATGATGTCGCCGGAAAACGTCGACCGTCTGGGCAAAACCCTCGAGAACCTGGAGCAAACCACCGGAAGCATCGCCGAGCAGCGCGGGGATCTTAGCCAGGCCATGCAGCAACTGGCGTCGGTAGGCAAACAGGCCAGCGCCACCCTGGAGCAGACGTCTGCGCTGATGCGTAACGCCAACGGTATGCTCAACGATCAAGGCAAACAGATGTTCGGCAGTGCCGAGCAGGCCATGAAGTCGCTGGAGCAGAGCAGCGCAACCATCAACAGCTTGCTGTCCGACAATCAGGATGCGCTGAATAACGGCATGCAGGGGCTCAACAGTCTGGCCCCGGCCATACGTGAGTTGCGCGACACCCTGAGTTCGTTACGCGCCATCTCTCGTCGCCTGGATTCCAACCCCAGTGGTTACTTGCTGGGCGGCGACAAGGATAAGGAGTTCACGCCATGAAACCCGTCTACCGCGCCTTTGCGCACTGCGCGCTGTTGGCAAGTTTCGCGCTGACCAGTGCCTGCTCGATTTTACCCAAGGCTGACCCCCAGGATGTCTACCGTCTGCCTGTCACGCCGAACGCCGCGTCTTCGATGCACGCCAACTCGGTGCCGTGGTCGCTACGTCTGTCTAAACCCCAGGCCAGCGACGTGCTCAACAGTTCAAAAATCGCCGTAATCCCTCAAGGCGACCTGATCAGCAGCTACAAGGCTTCGCGCTGGAGCGATCCTACGCCGACCCTGCTGCGCAATCGGCTGCTCGCCGGGTTTGCACAGGACGGCCGCGTACAGCGGCTCAGCACCGACGACAGCAACTTGCAGACGGATCTGGATCTGAGCGGGAACCTGCAAGCGTTCCAGACGGAATATCAAGGCAACACCGCGCAAGTGGTCATTAGCCTGGATGCGCTACTGGTGCGTGGCAATGACCAGCGGATCCTCGCCAGCCGCCGCTTCGAAGTGCGCCAGCCATTGAGCGATGTGAAGGTGCCCGCTGTGGTGACCGGGTTTGGTCAGGCCAGTGATACGCTCACGGCGCAGGTGATTGCGTGGACGGTAGAGCAGGGGCAGAAGACCGCGACCATGAAACCCTGAGGTTCATGTGGGAGCGAGCCTGCTCGCGATGAGGGCATGACAGTAAAAACAATGCTGACTGACCCACCGATATCGCGAGCAAGCTCGCTCCCACAGGTTTTTCTGCCTCAGCCGAAGAACCAGTAGCAAACCCCGATCGCCCCCAGCACCCCGGCGAGTTCCGCCAACAGTGCGCAACCCACGGCATGTCGCGCACGCTGAATGCTCACCGCTCCGAAGTACACCGCCAGCACATAGAACGTGGTTTCGGTACTGCCCTGAATAGTCGCTGCCACCAGCGCCGGGAAGCTGTCGACGCCTTGGGTTTTCATGGTTTCGATCAGCATCGCCCGTGCAGCGCTGCCGGAGAACGGCTTGACCATCGCGGTCGGCAGGGCATCGACGAAACGCGTGTCCCATCCGGCCCATTGCACCAGATGGCGAATCCCGTCCAGCCCGAAGTCGAGCGCACCGGACGCCCGCAATACGCCCACCGCACACAGCATCGCGACCAGATATGGCAGCAGGTTCTTGGCGACATCGAAGCCTTCTTTGGCACCTTCGACGAACGCTTCGTAGACCTTGACCTTGCGCAGCGCGCCAATCACCAGAAACAGCATGATCATCCCGAACATCGTCAGGTTGCCGAGGATCGATGACAGGCTCGCCAGCGCAGTGGCTGAGAGCGCCGTCAACAGGGCCATGAAGCCACCCAGCAGCAACGCACCCGGAATCAGATAGGCCAGCACCACCGGGTCCCACAGTCGCAGACGCTGCATGAACGATACCGACAGCAGACCGACAATGGTTGAACAACTGGTCGCCAGCAAAATCGGCAGGAACACCAGCGTCGGGTCGGCAGCACCTTGCTGGGCGCGGTACATGAAGATAGTCACGGGCAGCAGGGTCAGGGACGAGGCGTTAAGCACCAGGAACAGGATTTGTGCATTGCTTGCGACCGTGGTGCTGGGGTTGAGCTCCTGCAACGCACGCATCGCCTTGAGACCAATCGGCGTAGCGGCATTGTCGAGCCCCAGGGTATTGGCAGCAAAGTTGAGGGTGATCAGGCCTATGGCCGGATGACCCGCCGGCACTTCGGGCATCAGGCGCAGGAACAACGGGCCCAGCGCCTTGGCCAGCCAGTCGACGATCCCGGCTTTTTCAGCGATCCGCAGAAAGCCCAGCCAGAGGGTCAGGGTGCCGAACAGCAACACCATGACGTCGACCGACAGCTTGGCCATGGCGAAGATGCTTTCCACCATCGTCGCGAAGATCCCGGCATTGCCGCCGATCAGCCACTGCGCGAGTGCCGAAACGGCCGCCACGATGAAAAAGCCAAGCCACAGGCCATTGAGCATCAGTCAAATCCCCCAGAAGATGCCGCGAATGATAGCGGGGTGGGGAGAAACGACAAACCCCGGATTTCTCCGGGGTTTGTTTGTGAGGACTGGTGCAGTTCACTGTGGGAGCGAGCCTGCTCGCGATGACTGACTGCTAGCCGACATTTATATCAACGGATCAACCGCTATCGCGAGCAGGCTCGCTCCCGCAAAAAGTTCAAACTTCACTCAGTTGCTGGTGATTTCGCCAGCCGGCAGCTTCTCTTTGCTGCGCCAGTGCGGCAGGGAGTTCCAGTAGCGCTGGCCCTTGGCGTCGTCGTACATGCCTTCCCAACGGGAGACGACCAGCACGGCCAAGGCGTTACCGATCACGTTCAGTGCGGTACGGGCCATGTCCATGATGCGGTCGACACCGGCGATGAACGCCAGGCCTTCCAATGGAATACCGACACTGCCCAGCGTTGCCAGCAGAACCACGAAGGACACGCCCGGCACGCCGGCGATACCTTTGGAGGTGACCATCAGCGTCAGTACCAGCAGCAACTGCTGGCTGATCGACAGGTCGATACCGTACAGCTGGGCAATGAAGATCGCCGCGATGCTCTGATACAGGGTCGAACCGTCGAGGTTGAACGAGTAACCGGTTGGCACCACGAAGCTGCAAATGGCTTTCGGTGCACCGTAGGCTTCCATCTTCTCGATCACGCGCGGCAACACGGTTTCGGAACTCGCGGTGGAGTAGGCCAGCACCAGCTCATCCTTGAAGATGCGCATCAGCTTGATCACCGAGAAGCCGAACAGGCGAGCGATCAGGCCCAACACCACGAAGGCGAAGAACAGGACAGCGACGTAAACCAGGATCACCAGTTTGGCCAGCGGCAGCAGGGAAGCGAAACCGAAGTTGGCAACGGTCACTGCGATCAGTGCGAACACGCCGATCGGGGCGTAGTTCATGATCATGTGAGTGACCTTGAACATGCTTTCCGAGACGCCCTGGAACATCTTCACCAGCGGCTCGCGCAGGTCCGATTGCAGGCTCGACAGACCAAGACCGAACAACACCGAGAAGAAGATGATCGGCAGCATCTCTCCACGCGCCATGGCGGCAAAGATGTTCGATGGAATCAGGTTGAGGATGGTTTCGATGAACGCGTGTTCATGCTGAACCTCGGCCGCGGTCGCCTGGTACTTGGAGATATCCACAGTACCCAGGGTGCTCATATCGATGCCGGAACCCGGGTGGAACACGTTGGCCAGCACCAGACCGACCAGAATGGCGATGGTGGTGACGATTTCGAAGTAAATGATGGTCTTGAGACCAATGCGCCCGAGCTTCTTCGCATCGCCTACACCGGCAATACCGACGACCAGCGAGGAGATCACGATCGGGATCACGATCATCTTGATCAGACGGATAAAGATATCGCCCGCCGGTTGCAGGACGTTACTGATCCACCAGGCTTTTTCCGCACTGAAGTGGTTGAGCAACGCGCCAATTGCAATGCCCAGTACCAGACCGATGAGGATCTGCCAGGCGAGGCTCAGCTTTGCCTTTTTCATATCATTACCCTTTTCTTATAAATGGATTCGGGAAGATGCACAAACTGGAACGCTCAAGGCGGAAAAGTCAGCGCATCTGCCCCCGGATAAAGTCGCCTGGAGCGCGTAATTACAGCTCTCTGGCAGATAAAAAAGGCGCAACTATTCCGATGCACGAGAGCGACGTCTAATGCCGTAAACGCCTACCCTATGCCGAATCGGCATGAGATTTTTCAAACCAAACCGCCGTCCCAACCGGTTCGAATACGACATTTCGGCAGGTATAAGTGCCGTGAACCGGCCATCGCAGAGGAGATTGATCGTTTTTTGAGCAACGGAATATGGACAAAAACCAGAGAGAAATCCTACGCGCCGTAGTGAAATGGGAGCAGGAATCACCGCCAAATTTCTCGATATACGGTCGCCCGAAACACTGCGAAATGCTTTGTGAAGAACACTGATGGTTTTTTGCCGGCTGGCGCAGCGATAAAAAATCGCTGGGAAGCTCTAGGTCAACGCTTTGCACATATAAGCGCGCCGCAGATTTGTCACGTCATGATTGACGGTCAAATACGCGGCGCTGCTTTTCCTGACCCGGCCCTTGCGCGGGCACTCCCTGTACCCGTAGGTCACTCCGATCCTGAAGCAATCAGAACGTCCCGGCCCCTTGGCCATGCGCGCACCCTCCTCGGGTGGGCGCAGAGGAAAAAGGCATTGCTGACCTCCTTCGTTTTTCAAACCCGGTACCTGTTCGGGTCTGTCTTCAAGCAAATGCTCACGATCAGCCTCGACATCAGCCTCGACCGCGACGGCCAAAGATGAACGAAGCAATAAACATCACCAGGAACACGACAAAGAGAATCTTGGCGATACCCGTGGCGGTGCCCGCGATACCACCGAAGCCCAGTACGGCAGCGACAATGGCAATAATCAAAAATGTGATTGCCCAGCTCAACATGGTGATTCTCCTTACGCTTCTATTAAGAGGTGCAGCTATTCCCGGCACATGAACATCGCACCAAGCCAGTTACCTAGAACACCCAACGGTCCTGACGCAGCGCCACGGCACCCGGTTCGGCCGGGTCCACACTCATCATTCTCATTGAGGCTGCATCAGCAGGCCGACTGCCGACCGCACTGAAATGGGTTTGGGTCAAGTGATGAGTCGGCGCAATCGCTGCCTCCGGCTGCTGGCTTTGTTCCCAACGCAAGAATTGCTGGCCTCCGATCAAAGTGATCAGCAAGGCAAACACGGCAAACATCCCTTGCTGGATAGTCAGTGGCGAGATACGCAATTGGGTGGCACGTTGGCGAATCATCCGAAACTCCTCCCACACTGTTAGTTATTGGTCTGGGGGCGCTCTTTCTTGAATGCCCCGCTTAACCAGACCATTGCAGCCTGCATGCCAGCGCCTTCACTGAAATAAGCTCAATAAAATCAAATAGATATTTCGATTAACAAAATGCATTCGGACGCATCCTGCACGATGGCCCCCAGAGGATCGTGCGTAATGCACGATCGGTTTGCAGGAAATCGAAACTTTTTGGAATGTATGAAGGGATATGGATGTCAGAAAAAGAGGCGGGAAAACGCCGGGGCCGTCGTCGCAGAAACAAAAACGATTTAAATCATATAGTTAATAGAACTTCGAACAGACAGCTACCCCATTCTGATGAGAAGCGCTCAGAATCAACCATGCAACTTGCCCGATTTTTCCGAGACTAAATTAAGAGCATTCATTTAAGGAGCGTAGGAAAAATGGAATCAGCCAAAGAGCATCAAGGCCGCATTTTGCTGGTGGATGACGAATCCGCCATCCTGCGCACTTTTCGCTACTGCCTGGAAGACGAAGGCTATACCGTCGCCACCGCCAACAGCGCAGCCCAGGCCGACGCCTTGTTGCAACGACAGGTCTTCGACCTGTGCTTCCTTGACCTGCGCCTGGGTGAAGACAACGGTCTCGACGTCTTGGCGCAAATGCGTGTGCAGGCGCCCTGGATGCGCGTAGTGATCGTCACCGCACACTCGGCCGTAGACACCGCCGTCGATGCGATCCAGGCCGGTGCCGCCGACTATCTGGTCAAACCTTGCAGCCCCGACCAATTGCGCCTGGCCACCGCCAAACAACTGGAAGTGCGCCAGCTCTCGGCACGCCTTGAAGCCCTCGAAGGTGAAGTCCGCAAACCCAACGATGGCCTGGACTCCCACAGTCCGGCGATGAAAGTCGTATTGGAAACCGCCCGCCAGGTCGCCAGCACCGACGCCAACATTCTGATACTCGGCGAATCCGGTACCGGTAAAGGCGAGCTGGCCCGGGCCATTCACGGCTGGAGCAAACGCGCGAAAAAATCCTTTGTCACCATCAACTGCCCTTCATTGACAACCGAGCTGATGGAGAGCGAACTCTTTGGCCACAGCCGCGGGGCGTTTACCGGTGCCAGCGAAAGTACCCTCGGCCGAGTCAGTCAGGCCGACGCAGGTACATTGTTTCTTGATGAGATCGGCGATTTCCCGCTGGCCTTGCAGCCCAAACTGCTGCGCTTTATTCAGGACAAGGAATACGAAAGGGTCGGCGACCCGGTGACCCGTCACGCCGATGTGCGAATTCTTGCCGCCACCAATCTCAATCTCGAAGACATGGTCCGCGACGGCCGTTTTCGCGAAGACCTGCTCTACCGGCTGAACGTCATCACCTTGCACCTGCCGCCACTACGCGAACGCGCCGAGGACATCCTGGCCCTGGCCGACCGCTTCCTCGCGCGTTTCGTCAAGGAGTACGCGCGGCCTGCTCGTGTCTTCAGCGACGAAGCACGCGAGGCGCTGCTCGGCTATCGCTGGCCAGGCAACATCCGCGAACTGCGTAATGTGGTTGAACGAGCAAGCATCATTTGCCCACAGGAGCGAGTCGAGATCAGCCATTTGGGCATGGCCGAGCAAACCACCAGCAACACCCCCAGAATCGGCGCGGCGCTGAGCCTGGATGAATTAGAGAAAGCCCACATCGGTGCGGTACTGGCCAGCGCCGGGACCCTCGATCAAGCGGCCAAGACCCTGGGTATCGACGCCTCGACGCTGTACCGCAAACGCAAACAGTACAACCTGTGAGCAGCACCTTATGAAGCTGGCGATGAAGTTGCGCACACGGCTGTTTCTGAGTATCTCGGCACTGATCACCGTGGCGTTGCTCGGCCTGATACTCGGGCTGGTCAGCGTGATGCAGATAGCCAGTCACCAGGAAGCGCTGATCCGCGACAACTTCATCACCCTGGATCTGGAACTCAAGCTGCGCCAGACCCTGGACGATCAGTTGATCAACATGCTCAGCATAAAGCCCGACCTTGAGGCACTCGAATCCTCTGAACGGCGCTACTTCGAGCTGCTGGATCAAGGCATCGAGCACGAAAACAGTTTCAATGGCGCGCATCACGGCTTCGAGCAGGCCCGCACGGACTACCTGTCCTTTCTCAAAGCCTTCAGCCTCACGCAGGAACCGTCCGGCAAGCTCGCCGGCAATCGGGACCTCACCGAAAAGTTCAACGTGCTGCGAAACGGCCTGATCGCCGAACACAAACAGGCTCTGGACAACATCGACGATACCCAGCGCAATGCCCGCGAACATGCGCTGCTGATTGCCGGTTTGCTTGGATTGGTCGGGTTGGCGGTACTGGTCATCGGTTTCATCACCGCTCACGGCATCGCCCGGCGCTTCGGTGAGCCGATCGAGGCACTGGCCAAGGCCGCGGATAACATCGGTCAGGGTAACTTCGATGTCACCCTGCCGATTTCCCCAGCGGTGGAACTGACCCAGCTCACCCGGCGCTTCGGGATCATGGCCGAAGCCTTGCGCGAGCATCAGGCAACCAATGTCGATGAACTGCTCGCCGGTCAGCAACGCTTGCAAGCCGTGCTCGACAGCATCGATGACGGTTTGCTGATGATTGATCGTCAGGGCCAGCTGGAGCACCTTAATCCGGTCGCACAGCGTCAGTTGGGCTGGGACGAAAGCCGCCTGGGCCAAGGCCTGGGCACCGCGCTCAAACGGCTGGAGCTCGATGAACAACTACAAACGATACTGCGCGGCGGAACACTGGAGCGTGCGCCTGAAGACCTGGGCATCGAAGTCGATGGCGAGTCACGACTGTTGACCTACAGCCTGACGCCGGTCATTCATCCCCAAGGGCATATCCTCGGCGCCGTGATGGTGCTGCACGATGTCACCGAGCAACGAGCCTTTGAACGGGTACGCAGTGAGTTTGTACTGCGCGCCTCCCACGAGTTGCGTACCCCAGTCACCGGCATGCACATGGCCTTCGGCCTGTTCCGCGAGCGCGCGCACTTTGCCGATGACTCTCGCGAAGCCGACCTGTTGAACACGGTGAATGAGGAAATGCAGCGTTTGATGCAGTTGATCAACGACCTGCTGAACTTCTCGCGCTATCAGAATGGTCTACAAAAACTCACCCTGGCGCCGTGCAACATCGATGACCTGCTGGAGCAGGCACAAGGGCGTTTCGCCGAGCGGGCCAATGAGCAAAGCATCGAGCTGCTGGTGGAAGTGCACACACCACTCCCGCGACTGCAGGCCGATCAGGCGCAACTCGACCGGGTGCTGGACAACCTGATCGACAACGCGCTGCGCCATACCAGCCACCATGGGCAGATACGCTTGCAGGCTCGCCGGCACGGCGAACGGGTGATCGTCAGCGTCGAAGACAATGGCGAAGGCATCGCCTATGGCCAGCAGGGGCGGATTTTCGAACCCTTCGTTCAGGTCGGGCGCAAGAAGGGCGGCGCCGGGCTCGGTCTGGCATTGTGCAAGGAGATCGTGCAACTGCACGGCGGTCGCATGGGCGTATATTCCCGGCCGGGGCAGGGCACTCAGTTCTATATGGCACTGCCACTCTAACGGGAGATCACGCCTCGTCATCCAGCCGCCGTGACGCCAACCGACGGCCTCGGGTGATCAGTTCAATGAACTGCGCCGCAGTCAAGGCATGGGCGAACAACCAGCCTTGGCCGTAATTCACTCCCTCACTGCTCAGCAACGCGGCCTGGGCTTCATGTTCGATACCTTCGGCAATCACCTTGAGCTGCAAGGCGTGCGCCATGCGAATGATGTGCGGCGCCACGCCGCTGCTGGCGGCGTCGTGGCCCAGCGCATCAATGAAAGCCTTGTCGATTTTCAGGTAGTCCACTGGCAGGGTTTGCAGATAAGCCAGGCTGCAATAACCGGTGCCAAAGTCGTCGATCAACACTTGATGCCCGGCGTCGCGCAATGCTTGCAGGTTCTCCCGCGCGACCACCACATCGATCAACCCCCGCTCAGTCACCTCAAACGCGATCTGCCGCGCAGCGACCCGGTGCGTGGCCAGCAAGCCTGCCATGACTTGGCCGACCCGGGGCACCATGACGTCGCAGGCCGCCAGGTTGACCGAAATATACAACTGCGGGTTGGCGCGAAGTAACTTGCCGAGCTGTTCAAGCAATCGCTGCAACACAAAGTCAGTGATCTGACGGATCTGCCCGGAGTCTTCCGCCATGGGAATAAACAGATCCGGGCTGGTCAGCGTGCCGTCCGGCCGACGCCAGCGCAATAAGGCTTCGGCACCGACACAATGACGGTTCTTAAGATCGAAGATCGGCTGATACAGGACCTGTAACTCGCCACGCTTGAGGGCTCCCTGCAACTCACCGCCCAACGATTGCCGTTGGCGGGCCAGCAGAAACACCAAACCGCCAATGCTCATGCCCAGCACCAGGCTTGCCGGCACCAGCCACCACCATAGCGTGGGCAGGTGCGATACGGTTCGTGGACTGATCAACACCAATTGGTACTCGGGATTGTTGGTCGGCATGCGATAGATCAGCCGGGTTTTCGTGACCTGCAACGGTTCACTGCTCAAGGGCGACCAAGGGTCGCTGAGTGGCCAGGCTTGTGGCGTGCCGAGTACCGGGATCGCTCGAGCGCCATGATCGGCCACTACCAACAGGCTGCTGCCGGGCGTCAGATCAACCATGTCGGTCAAATGACCGCGTGAAGTCGCTACACGAAAGTTTCCGCGCCCCAACATCAGCGCTGCACGGTCTTCATCGGGCTCGGTCGAGGTGTTGAGCCAATAACTGTAGGTCGGTCCTTTGATGTCCGGTGGTCGGATTACCGAAAGCCCATCCTGCCGCGGTCGGCTCGAACAAAATTGCGTGCTATCGATATAGGCCGCTTCATATACGAAGCGGTAATTGAAACTGACCTGCTGCAAGGTCGCGATCATGTCCGTGTCGCAGCTACGCAACGACTGCGCTTCCAGGTCATCCAGGCCTTCGCGCAGTTGACCGAACAGTTGCTCCAGCCGCTCCAGAAATCGCTCGCCCTGAGCGTTCATCTGTTCGCTTTCACGTTGCTGGACCTGCCGCAGTGCCACGCCAAGGCTACCGGCCAAGAGCAAAGCCGCACTCAGCGCAGCCGCTAGCATCGCCAAAAACCAAGGGCGATAGAACCAGCTGCGCAGGGTCTCGCTAGCGGCTGCCATCATTGAATATCCGAAGGATTACCAATGAGTTATAGCTACTGATCAGAAAATAGCCCTGACCGTCGGGCGGGCGTCATTATTTTGTCTGGTTGAGCACTTGCAGGATCGCGGCGCTTTGCGCGTCTGGCGTACCGTCAAACCGTGAAGGTCGATAGTGCATCTGGAAAGCTGCCAGCACATGCCGGGTGGCCACATCCAGCTCACCAGTCTGCGGCGTTGTATAGCCCAGACGCGCGAGCTCTTCCTGAAACCAGGTGATGCTCGGCAGTTGTGCCTCGAATAACGCTTGCTGACGCGCTACAGCCTGGGCATCGGGCCAGACCACCAACCCTTCGTCGGCCAGACGCTTCCATGGGAACAACGGACCCGGATCCAGCTTGCGCAGCGGCGCGATATCGCTGTGGCCAATGATGTTTCGCGGGCTGATGTTGTTGCGCTTGCTGATGTCCCTGATCAGGAAGATCAAAGACTGAACCTGCGCCTCGCTGTAGGGATACCAGACGCGCCCGGTAGGCGTATCGCGAAACCCCGGATTGACGATTTCGATGCCGATCGAGCTTGAATTCAGCCAGGTCCGGCCCTGCCACTCGCTTTCCCCGGCATGCCAGGCCCGACGGCTTTCATCCACCAGTTTGAAAATAGTGGCGCTCTTGTCATCGCCCACCAGGTAATGGCTGCTGACCTCGCCATGGGTCAACAATGCCAACGAACGCTCCTGCGAGGCAGTGGTGTAATGCACCACGATAAACTGCACGCGATTGTCGAAATTCACCGAAGGATGGCGGGTGTCGATTCGAGGACCGCTGGCGCAACCCGCCAGGACCAGAAGTACCAAAAGCAGAGGAATCGATTTCATGATCTGGACAATACGCTGAGATAGTAATGCAACAGTGTAACGTACCGCCTTCTTCTGGACCGGCAAAGCCTGGCATTTAACCCGATGGATCACTTATCGTCAGCTTAGCTCCACTCGGTTTCGGCCAGCATTTTTTGCCCGGTAAAGCGCCTGATCGGCTCTTTTCAGCACAAGATCGCTGTGTTCTCCCGCTTTGAACGTCGTCATTCCCATGGAAACCGTGATCGTCACGCGCTCACCCTTGAAGTGAAACGGGCAGGCTTCGATGGCCGCGCGCAGGGTTTCTGCCAACTTGGCGCCGACTGCCAAAGAGGTGTTGGGCACCAACAAGACAAACTCCTCACCACCGAAACGGGCAATGAAGTCCGTACCGCGCAGGCGCTTGCGCAGCACGCTGGCAATGATCTTCAGCACTTTGTCGCCGGCCAGGTGACCGTAGTTATCGTTGATACGCTTGAAGTGGTCGAGATCGAGCATTGCCAGCAACAGCGAGTTGCCGTGTTGCTGCCACTGCGCAATCTCATGCTCCAGACGCTCGCTCCAGGCTGCCCGGTTCGGTAAACCGGTCAGCGGATCGACCAGGGCTTTCTGACGCTGCTCTTCAAGGTGCTCTCGGTAACCCTGAGCCTCCTGCTCCATGCTCGCGACTCGCTCGGCCAAACCTTGCAGGCGTGCCGCAACTTCCTGCTCACGCTCGTCGCGCTGTTTCTGGTGCTGATCCATGGTGCCGAGCAACCCTTCCAGATGGTTCTCCAGCACATGCTTGAGGCCCTCCAGATCCGCGGCGTCCTGCATGCTGCTCTGCAAGCCATCGACCTGCTCACGGATCTGCGTGTCCATCTCCCGCGCAGCGGAACGGTTGTCGGCATGACCCTCGCTGGCGGCTTGCAGGTTGCTTTGGAAGGACTCCAATCGCTCATTGAGTTGCTTGAGGTAAACCTCGAACTCATGCTGACCACTGTCGGTAATTGCCAGCATCAAAACTGCCAGATCATCGAGGATCGGCAGCAGTTCGTACCAATTCAAACCATTCTGCAGCCGGTCGCGCATCGCCTCGGCTTGCGGCCGGTGGCGCTCGGGCAGCGACAAATCGTCCAGCAGTCCCAGCAGCGTGCTCTCGATGTGTTTAGCCACCGAACTGTAAGACGGCTCCGGCGAGTCGGGCAGTGCGTAAAGAACATCCTGCTCAGGTTGCTCCGGGTCCGGAGCAGCCAAAACTTCTGCCATCGCGGGAGGAACGCCATCGATTAACGGCGAAGTGTCATTCCCCTCTCGAGGGACGTTGGACGTCAGCTCGTCAGGATTGATCGCCATTGAATCAGTAGCTGGCACCGGGTCGGGTGCCGGGAATATTTGCGGTGCTTCCGGCGTATCCACATCCGGTAGATCCTGTTCTGCTACCAGCGTTTTGGTACGCGTAGCTTCGATGGCCAGCACTGGGGGAACAAAAGCCACCACCTCAGGTGATGGCTTTGCTTCTTCCGGCGGTTGCGCTGCCACCGGCACCGAGTCTGCAATCACCGGGGGCGGCACTTGCACGGCGGGTGCCGGGACTTCCTGCACAGCGGGTGTATTAGCCCGGATCGGCAACGGTGCTGTAGATTCATGCACCCGCTCAGGCGTCGCCTCCGCGACAGGTGCCGACACTTGCTCAACAGGACTCGAAGCAGGCGCTTCGTGTTGCAGCACTCCGGCCTCTGAAGCCTGAGTATCCGAGTCTCTGCCACCAAACAAACGTTGCAGCAAACCCGGGCGGCTTGGCTCGGCAGGGTTGTCCAGCAGGCTCAGCGCCTGACCTTGCAGACCGCTGAGTTCTCCGAGCAGCAGGGGAATTTCACGTGCCTGGCCGACCCGTCCGTCGAGCTTCTTGGCAAATGTCTTGAGCGGACGACTGACCTCGCGCGGCAACGGCAAGGCCTGGAGCTGACTGACCAGGGCGGTCAACGCCGCGCTGACTTGATTGACCCGGGTCTCGCGCCGCTGCTCGGAGTCGAGCACCGCTTTTTCCAGGCGCGGCAGCAATGCCGCCAGCCCTGCATCCATATCGTTGGTGCGAATGACTTCGCGCATTTCCTTCATGCACTGGTCAACCGCACGGTCGGTGCCCTCGGCGGCCAGCGTACTGCGCACCAAACCGCGACGCAGCAAGTCGAGGCGGGCATCCCAGCGACGCTCGAGCTTTTCCTGCTGTTCGATACTTTTGAGGTATTTCTCTTTCCAGCGCTGTGCTTCGTCGCTCATTCAGGGGTTCCGCGAAGGGCAGGACTCAACGCGGGCAATGCATCGACCGTGAGCGAACTCGGCAGACGAATCTCTACCGCGACGGGCAGGTGATCGGAAATCGGTTGCGCCAGCACTTCGACCCGCTCGAGGGTCAGCGTAGGGCTGAGCAGAATATGGTCAAGACAGCGTTGCGGGCGCCAGCTGGGGAAAGTCGCTCCGACTTGCGGCGCGAGCAGACCCAGATCTCGCAGAGGAGAAGTTTGCAGCAGGTCACTGGCGTGGGTGTTCATGTCGCCCATCAGCACCTGATGCTTGTAGTCGCCGATCAATTCGCGAATGTAGGCCAACTGCATCGTTCGCACGCGCGCCCCCAGCGCGAGGTGCATCATCACGACCACCAGCGCATCCGGCCCTTCGCCAAACCGCACAAGAATCGCACCACGGCCCTTGGGCCCGGGCAGCGGATGATCTTCAATCGCCCATGGGCGCAATCGACTGAGCACGCCATTGCTGTGCTGGGCGAGGCGACCCAGGTTGCGATTGAGTTGTTGATACCAGTAGGGGAAGGCGCCGAGCTGGGCCAGGTGTTCGACTTGATTGACGTAGCCCGACCGCAGGCTGCCGCCATCGGCCTCCTGCAAAGCGACCAGATCGTAGTCGCCCAGCAGATTGCCGATTTTCTGCAGGTTATCCGCTCGCCCGGTGTGCGGTAGCAAATGCTGCCAGCTACGGGTCAGGTAATGCCGATAACGCTCGGTACTGATGCCGACCTGGATGTTGAAACTGAGCAAACGCAGACGGCTGTCTGCGGGCAAGCCCGAGGACTCCAGATGATGCTCGTTGACCTGCGGATCATGCAGACCAACGAGACGTTCAGTACCCCAGCGGCGCATGGTGGGCGCCGCTTACTTAGCGGCGCGCTCCTTGGCGATCAGCTGATCGGCTACGCTCAAGGTGCCTTCAGGACCGCCGGCAGTGCCCAGATCGAAGCGGTATTTTCCGTTCACGACCATGGTCGGTACGCCAGAGATCTGATAGGCCTGAGCCTTTTTCTTGGCTTCTTCAACTTTGCCTTTGACGGCAAACGAGTTGTAGGTGCTCAGGAACTTCTCCTTGTCGACGCCTTCGCCGGCCAGGAACTCAGCCATCTCTTCCGGGGTAGCGAGCTTCTTGCCACCGTGGATCGCTTCGAAGACAGCTTTGTGAACCTTGTGTTCCACACCCATCGCTTCCAGGGTGATGTACAGCTGACCGTGAACGTTCCAGATACCGCCGAACATGGCCGGAATACGCACGAAGTTCACGTCGGCAGGCAGTTTTTCAACCCAGGGATTGATGGTCGGCTCGAATGCATAGCAGTGCGGGCAGCCATACCAGAACAGTTCCACGACTTCGATCTTGCCAGGCACAGCCACCGGAACGGCGCTGCCCAATTCGACATATTGTTTACCGGCTTCAAGCGGTTCGGCAGCTTGGGCGGTCATACCAAACAGGCTGGCAGTGACGAGTGCGGCGCTGAGAATCAGATTACGCATGCTTTACTCCTGAACAAATTGGGTCGCCTCGCGCGACCTGTTTTCTGGCAGATCTTGGCGGGCATTAGTGCTCTAGTGTAACGGCAGCGGCCACAAAAAAGGGCGGCCAAAGCCACCCTTTTTATGTTTGCATCGAAGGATTAATCGAGCGTTAACATTGCGCGAGATCAGCACCCTGCGCAGCGCCCGCTCACAAGCCTTAGTGCAGGCCCTGAATGTAGCTGGACACCGCTTCGATGTCCTTGTTGCTCAATTTTGCAGCAATGCTCTGCATGATTTTCGTGTCGCCGTCGTTGGTACGGTTACCCTCACGGAAATCAGTCAACTGCTTGGCGATGTATTGAGCGTGCTGGCCGCCCAGATGCGGGAAGGCAGCAGCGGCGTTACCCGCACCATTAGGCGAGTGGCAACCGGTGCAAGATGGCATGCCCTGGTCCAGTTTGCCGCCACGGAACAACTCTTCACCGTGAGCCACGACTTTAGGATCTGCTGCGCCGACGCTGCCTTTCTGGCTGGAGAAGTAGGCAGCAAGGTCAGCCAGGTCCTGATCGCTCAGGTTGGTCAGCAGGCCGGTCATCTCCAGAACGGTGCGCTTGCCCGACTTGATGTCGTGCAGTTGCTTGTTCAGGTAACGCTCACCCTGACCCGCCAGTTTTGGAAAGTTTGGCGCCATGCTATTACCATCCGGGCCATGACAGGCGCCACATACTGCGGCTTTCGCCTGACCAGCAGTCGCATCGCCTGCAGCATGGGCTATGCCGGAGATCCCCAGGGTCAACAGCAGACTCACGATCAATTTGTTCATCAGCTAATCCAACTACGGCTAAGGGTTAAAGAGTTATGGACCGGGATCACTCGTTCATCCACTGGATGATTGCTCGGTAATCCTCGGCACTGCAGTCCATGCACAAACCACGCGGCGGCATCGCCTTGAAACCCTGGGTCACGTGTTGCACCAGCGTCTCCATACCTTGCGCCAGTCTTGGCGCCCAAGCTTCCTTATCGCCCTTTTGAGGCGCCGTTGGGAGTTGGCCGGAATGACAGGCTCCACAAACACGGTTGTACACAGCTTCCGGATCCTGTGTAGCCTGAGCGCTGTAAAGCGGCATCAAGACACCGGCAGCTAGCAGCCATTTCGTCATAAAACGACCTTTTCAGGGTTGAGAGCGTGCTGCGTTCTAATGCGCAATCAAGGTCAATCGCTCTCGTGAACCTCATCCTACGCTGGGACAAAGCGCACACAAAATCTGCGGCATTATATACTGGCGTCATTGAAACGGAAACGACGCTGCTCTTTGCGACCAATCTCGGCACCGCCCACATCGGAAATCCCATGCAACTCAAGAACCCCATCCTCGGTCTGTGCCAACAGTCCACCTTCATGCTCAGCGCCGCCAAAGTCGACCAATGTCCTGACGACGAAGGCTTTGAAGTGGCCTTCGCCGGGCGTTCCAACGCTGGCAAATCCAGCGCCCTGAACACGTTGACTCACGCCAGCCTGGCTCGCACCTCGAAAACGCCAGGTCGCACACAACTCTTGAACTTCTTCAAGCTAGACGATGAACGCCGTCTGGTCGACCTGCCGGGTTACGGTTACGCGAAAGTACCCATCCCTCTGAAGCAACACTGGCAGCGCCACCTGGAAGCCTATCTGGGCAGCCGCGAGAGTCTGAAGGGCTTGATTCTGATGATGGACATCCGTCATCCAATGACCGACTTCGACCTGCTGATGCTCGACTGGGCCGTGGCCAGCGGCATGCCGATGCACATTCTGCTGACCAAGGCCGACAAACTGACCTACGGCGCAGCGAAGAACACCTTGCTCAAAGTCCAGGCAGAAATCCGTAAAGGCTGGGGCGAAACCGTGACAATCCAGCTGTTCTCGGCACCAAAACGCCTGGGCCTCGAAGATGCCTACACGGTATTGGCGAACTGGATGGAACTGGCCGACAAGGGCACCGAGACAGAAGCTCAATAAGCTTTTGGGGATATCCGAGATACGGAAAACTGTCTGTGGGACGGTCAGGCAAGGCAAAAACACGGCTCGAAACGGCCGGGGTCGCGCTCGACTTTAGGGACCTAAATGAGCATTTCGAGCCGTGTTTTTAACGCAGCATGGCCGTTCCACAGCCAGTTTTTTGGCAAAAAAAACCCCGAATTACGTATGGGGAGAGAGTAATTCGGGGTCTAAGTTCCGGACCGCTAGGGCGGGGTCCAGATATCTGCCAACACTTAACACAACATAGGAGCATCGAAGGGCTTCACCACCCATTCAGTAACTCTGAGTGGCGGTTCACGGATTTAGTTCCGGTTAATTTCAAAACCTATTGGGAATAACCCACAGATTTTTTCGAACTAATAACCCTTAGCCAATGACTGCCGCGACACTACACCGCGGCGCCATCCCCGAAAAAGCGCCTCACACCGGCTTAGTGCGCTTCATCCCAGTTATTTCCAACGCCGACTTCCACCAAAAGCGGCACATCCAGGGTCGCTGCGCTGCTCATATGGACGCGAATTTCTTCGCGAACCTGGTCGACCAGGTCTTCGCGAACCTCAAGCACCAATTCATCGTGCACCTGCAGAATCACTTTGGCGTCCAGGCCTGAGGTCATCAGCCAGTTATCCACCGCCACCATGGCCTTCTTGATGATATCCGCCGCAGTGCCTTGCATCGGCGCGTTGATCGCCGTGCGCTCGGCGCCTTTGCGCAGGGCCGGATTTTTCGCGTTGATGTCCGGCAGGTACAAGCGACGACCGAATATGGTTTCGACAAAACCCTGCTCAGCCGCCTGAGCGCGGGTGCGCTCCATGTACTCGAGCACACCCGGATAGCGGGCAAAATAACGGTCTATATAAGCTTGGGACTGTTTACGGTCGACGCCAATCTGCTTGGCCAGGCCAAACGAGCTCATGCCATAGATCAGGCCGAAGTTGATCGCCTTGGCGCTGCGCCGCTGATCGGTGGTGACGTCCGCCAATTCAACCCCGAACACCTCCGCGGCGGTGGCTTTGTGCACGTCCAGATCATTGCGGAACGCGTGCAACAGCCCTTCGTCCTTGGCCAGGTGGGCCATGATCCGCAGTTCGATCTGCGAATAGTCCGCCGCCAACAGCTTGTAGCCTTTGGGGGCAATGAACGCCTGACGAATCCGTCGACCTTCGGCGGTACGAATCGGAATGTTCTGCAGGTTTGGATCACTGGAAGACAAGCGACCGGTCGCTGCCACCGCTTGATGGTAGGACGTATGAATACGTCCGGTGCGCGGGTTGATCTGCTCGGGCAGACGGTCGGTGTAGGTGCTTTTCAGCTTGCTCAAGGAACGGTACTGCATCAGCACCTTGGGCAACGGGTAGTCCTGCTCGGCCAGTTCCGCCAGCACCGCTTCGGCGGTCGAAGCCTGGCCCTTGGCAGTTTTGCTGAGAATCGGCAGCCCGAGTTTTTCGTAGAGGATCACGCCCAATTGCTTAGGCGAACCGAGGTTGAACTCCTCACCGGCAATGGCGAACGCCTCACGCTCCAGCGCGACCAGCTTGTCGCCCAGTTCAACGCTCTGGATGCCCAGCAGGTTGGCGTCGACCAACGCGCCCTGGCGCTCGATACGCGCCAACACTGGCACCAGCGGCATCTCGATTTCGCTGAGGACTTTGCTCAGGCTCGGAATGGCGTCGAGTTTTTCATGCAGGGTCTGATGCAGACGCAGCGTCACGTCGGCATCTTCGGCGGCGTATGGCCCGGCCAGCTCCAGCGAGATCTGGTCGAAGGTCAGTTGCTTGACACCCTTGCCCGCGATGTCCTGGAAGCTGGTAGTGGTGTAGCCCAAATATTTGAGCGCCAGGCTGTCCATGTCGTGACGGGTCGCGGTCGAATCCAGCACGTAGGACTCGAGCATGGTGTCGAAGGCGATGCCTTGCACCATGATGCCGCAGCTCTGATCACCACCGATGGCGCAGTTGGCCAGGATGTTCATGTCGAACTTGGCGTGCTGGCCGACTTTGAGTTTGCTCGGGTCTTCCAGAATCGGTTTCAGCGCGCGCAACACCGTGTCGCGATCCAGTTGATCCGGCACGCCCATGTAGGAATGGGTCAGTGGAATGTAGGCCGCTTCGTTGGCCTGCACAGCGAACGACAGCCCGACAAGTTGTGCTTGCTGCGCGTCGATGCCCGTGGTTTCGGTGTCGAAGGCGAACAGCTTGGCGTTTTGCAGCTTCTTCAGCCAGACATCGAAATCTGCCTGGGTGAGGACCGTGGTGTACTGGGGCCCATCGTCACCGGCCACGGCTTCTTCAACCGCCGCGACCACTTCCTGGCCCGCTCGCTTGGCATCACGCTGAACTTCCTCGAACCAGCTCTTGAACTCGAGCAGGGTATAGAGCTCGGCGAGCTTTTCACGGTCCGGCTCACGCAGGTGCAAGTCGTCCAGACCAATGTCCAGCGGCACGTCGACCTTGATGGTCGCCAGTTGATAGGAGAGGAACGCCATCTCCTTGTGCTCTTCAAGCTTGGCCGGCAGCGTTTTGGCACCACGAATCGGCAACGTCGGGACGATATCGAGGTGCGCATAGAGCTCGGTCAGGCCGCCGTTCACACCCACCAGCAGGCCGGACGCCGTCTTCGGGCCAATGCCCGGCACGCCTGGAATGTTGTCGGAGGAATCACCCATCAGCGCCAGGTAATCGATGATCTGCTCGGGAGCGACGCCGAATTTCTCCTTCACGCCAGCCACGTCCATCGCGCTACCGGTCATGGTATTGACCAAGGTAATGTGCCCATCGACCAACTGCGCCATGTCCTTGTCGCCAGTGGAGATCACCACCGGACGGTCAGCGGCTGCGCTGCTGCGGGCCAGCGTGCCAATCACGTCATCGGCCTCAACGCCGTCGACGCACAGCAACGGAAAGCCCAGGGCGATCACGCTCGCGTGCAATGGCTCGATCTGCACACGCATGTCGTCGGGCATGCTTGGGCGATTGGCTTTGTATTCGGCGTACAGGTCATCGCGAAATGTCCCACCCTTGGCATCGAATACGACGGCAAACGGACTGTTCGGGTACTGCTTGCGCAGACTCTTGAGCATGTTCAGCACGCCCTTGACCGCGCCGGTCGGCAGGCCTTTGGACGTGGTCAACGGCGGCAGCGCGTGAAAGGCGCGGTACAGGTAAGAAGAACCGTCCACCAGGACGAGGGGGGCTTGGCTCATGAGCAGGATCAACCTTTTCGGCGGGTCCGGCGCTAGAATAGCGGGACCGTTGACGACAAAGGGACAAGGTTATCATGCGCTCACTCAATCGCTTGTTACTGGCTGGCTTCTTTGCACTCACTCCCCTGGCCGTCATGGCAGCCGATGATGCACCGACGCCAGAACCGGAAGTCACCATCCACACAGAAGGCGACAAAGTCATTCAGGAGTACCGCCAGAACGGCTTCGTGTACGCGATCAAGGTCACACCGAAGGGCGGAAAACCGTACTTTCTGATACGTGCGGACGGAACGGAGGCAAACTATATCCGCTCGGATCAGCCGAATATGCTGATTCCGTCGTGGGAAATTTTTACCTGGAAGTAGTTTCTTAACTTTAATCGGCGCTGGCTCAACCGCGGCGCCCGAACTGAGCAGTTTTTAACCATGTCTGTGTTCACCCCCCTGGCTCGGCCCGAGCTGGAAACCTTTCTCGCCCCTTATGGGCTCGGCCGCCTGCTTGATTTCCAGGGGATTGCCGCGGGTAGCGAAAACACCAACTTCTTCATCAGCCTGGAGCAGGGGGAGTTTGTCCTGACCCTGGTTGAGCGCGGCCCCGTGCAGGAGATGCCATTCTTCATCGAACTGCTCGACGTGCTGCACGACGCCAACTTGCCGGTGCCCTATGCATTGCGTACCACCGACGGCATCGCCCTGCGCGAACTGGCCGGCAAGCCCGCACTGTTGCAGCCACGGCTGGCCGGCAAGCACATCAAGGAAGCCAACGCACAGCATTGCGCGCAAGTTGGCGAATTGCTGGGGCACCTGCACCTGGCCACCAAAGATCACATGATCAAGCGCAAGACCGATCGCGGCCTCGACTGGATGCTCGAAGAAGGCACGCAACTGCTGTCGCACCTGAATGCCGCGCAAAGCAATCTGCTGCAACGCGCCTTGAACGAAATCACTGAGCAGAAGATTAAAATCCTGGCGCTGCCTCGGGCCAACATCCACGCCGACCTGTTCCGCGACAACGCGATGTTCGAAGGCACGCACCTGACCGGGCTGATCGACTTCTACAACGCCTGCTCCGGCCCGATGCTCTACGACGTGGCGATTGCCCTGAATGACTGGTGCTCGGACGAAGACGGCTTGATTGACGGCCCGCGGGCGAGGGCATTGCTCGGGGCTTATGCCGCGTTGCGCCCATTTACCGCCGCCGAGGCGGAGCTGTGGCCGACCATGCTGCGGGTAGCCTGCGTGCGGTTCTGGCTGTCACGCTTGATCGCCGCCGAGTCCTTTGCCGGGCAGGACGTGCTGATTCACGATCCGATGGAGTTTCAGCAGCGCCTGGCCCAGCGTCAGCACGTCAGCACGCCGTTACCGTTCGCCCTTTAAAAGCATCGCGAGCAGGCTCACTCCCACATGGACAGCGAAAATCCTGTGGGAGCAGCCGGGCGGCGTTCCGTTTGCTCGCGATCGAGGCGCCGGATATCCCGGCGTTAAAGCGACTCCAGGCAACCCGCCAAATCATTCCCCAACTTCTCCAGCACCTGCTCATAGCCGCGAGCCGTTGCCGGCGTGTAACCGCCCAACGCATCCAGTTCCGCCAGTTTCACCGGCAAACCGGCCACCAGCGTTTCGGCCAGGCGTGGGCGCAACGGTGGTTCGCTGAACACGCAGGTCTTGCCGACTTCCTGCAAGCGCGAGCGCATCGCTGCAACGTGCTGGGCACCTGGCTGCACTTCAGCGGCCACGCTGAACACGCCGGTGTGCTTGAGGCCGTAGGCGTCTTCGAAATAATCGAACGCTTCATGGAACACGAAGTAGGGCTTGCCCGCGATACCGGCCAAGCGTGCTTTCAAACGCAGATCCAGCGCGTCCAGGCGCTCATCGAAGGCCTTGAGGTTGCTCTGATAGCGCGGCGCATTGGCAGGATCCGCAGCACTGAGGTCGGTGGCGATTTTTGCCGCGATCACTCGCGCATTGACCGGCGACAACCAGAGGTGAGCATCGAGACTACCAGGGCGGTGGTCGTGATCGTGCTCATCGGCGTCTTCCGCATGGGAGTGGCTGTCTTCGGCAAAACGCCGCAGTTTCAAACCCGGCAGCTCCTGCACGGCAACCGACGGCAGGCTACGGCCTTTGAGCACGCGCGGAAGGAAACCTTCCATGTCCGGGCCGATCCAGTAGAGCAAGTCCACCGACTGCACCTTCCGTACGTCGGATGGACGCAAGGCGTAGTTATGCGGCGATGCACCCGGCGGCAGCAAGACCTCGGGAACCCCGACGCCATCCTGCACCGCAGCAGCAATCAGCTGCAGCGGCTTGATGCTGGTCAGTACGCTCACTTCGGCATGAGCGGCGCTGATCGCAAAAAAACCGGCAGTAAATGTGACAAAAATGGCAAAAAGTCTGGGCACGATGACCACTCAAGTAGGCGAGAACGGGTAACATAATAACGTCTCTCACAAAACTCGTCGCCGCTCATGCCTAAAACACCGCTAGCCAGCCGTCCCCACGACCACTCTCACTGCGTGCACAGTGCATTGTCCGAGGCCGATGTCATTTGCGCACGCCAAGGCTTGCGTCTGACCGCGCTGCGTCGGCGGGTGCTGGAACTGGTCTGGCAAAGCCACAAGCCGCTGGGCGCCTACGACATTCTGGCGGTACTCAGCGAGCAGGATGGCCGCCGCGCCGCGCCGCCGACGGTGTATCGCGCGCTGGATTTCCTGCTGGATAACGGCCTGGTCCACCGCATTTCCTCGCTCAACGCCTTCGTTGGCTGCAATCATCCGGGGCACGCCCACCAGGGCCAGTTCCTGATTTGCCGCGAATGCCACGCGGCCATCGAACTCGAGCAAAAATCCATCAGCGACACCATCATCCACAGCGCCGGCGAAGTCGGGTTCGTGGTCGAAGGCCAGACTGTCGAAGTGATCGGTCTCTGCTCGGGTTGCCAGGGGGCTTGATGAGCACTGCGTTAATCCGCCTCAATCAGGTTGCGGTGACCTTCGCCGGGCAAAGCGTGCTGGACAACATCGAACTGAGCGTCGAGCCGAGGCAGATCGTCACCCTGATCGGCCCCAACGGCGCCGGCAAGACCACGCTGGTCCGCGCCGTACTTGGCCTGCTCAAGCCCGACAGCGGCAGCGTCTGGCGCAAGCCGAAACTGCGGGTCGGCTACATGCCGCAGAAACTGCACGTTGACCCGACCTTGCCGCTCTCGGTACTGCGCTTCTTGCGCCTGGTGCCGGGCGTGGATCGTGCGCGCGCCTTGGCAGCGCTCAAGGAAGTCGGTGCCGAACAGGTGATCGACAGCCCGGTGCAGAGCGTTTCCGGCGGTGAAATGCAGCGCGTATTACTGGCCCGCGCCCTGTTGCGCGAGCCCGAACTACTGGTACTCGACGAGCCGGTGCAAGGCGTCGATGTGGCCGGACAAGCCGAGCTCTATAGCCTGATCACCCGCCTGCGCGACCGCCACGGTTGCGGGGTGTTGATGGTTTCCCACGATCTGCACCTGGTGATGAGCACCACCGACCAGGTGGTCTGCCTCAATCGCCACGTCTGCTGCTCCGGGCATCCCGAGCAGGTCAGCGGCGACCCGGCGTTCGTCGAGCTGTTCGGCAAGAACGCGCAGAGCCTGGCGGTCTATCACCACCATCACGACCACGCCCACGACTTGCATGGCTCGGTCGTCAGCGCGGCACCGGCCGTTCACACCCACGTTCATGGAGATGGCTGCAAGCATGGCTGATTTTCTGTTGTACGCCCTGCTCGCAGGCCTGGCCCTGGCCGCCGTCGCAGGTCCGCTGGGATCGTTCGTGGTCTGGCGGCGCATGGCCTATTTCGGCGACACCCTGTCCCACGCAGCGTTACTCGGCGTGGCGTTGGGTTTTCTGCTGGATGTCAGTCCGACTATCGCAGTGACCGTCGGCTGCCTGTTACTGGCCGTGCTGCTGGTGACCTTGCAACAGCGCCAGCCGCTGGCCTCCGACACCTTGTTGGGGATTCTTGCGCCGAGCACGCTCTCTCTGGGCCTGGTGGTACTAAGCTTCATGCATGAAGTGCGGATCGACCTGATGGCCTATCTGTTCGGTGACTTGTTGGCGATCAGCCCGACCGATCTGGCGTGGATCCTCGGCGGCAGTGCGGCGGTGATGCTGCTGTTGGTGGCGCTATGGCGCCCCTTGCTGGCGATTACCGTGCACGAAGAATTGGCCACGGTTGAAGGCCTGCCGGTAGCAGCATTGCGCATGACCTTGATGCTGCTGATTGCGGTGGTGATCGCGGTGGCGATGAAAATCGTCGGTGTGCTGCTGATTACTTCCTTGCTGATCATCCCGGCGGCTGCGGCACAACGTCACGCACGCTCTCCCGAGCAGATGGCCTTGGGCGCGAGTTTGCTCGGTATACTCGCGGTCTGCGGTGGCCTGGCGCTGTCGTGGTTCAAGGACACGCCGGCTGGCCCATCGATTGTGGTGGCTGCCGCCGCGCTGTTTCTGCTGAGTTTTGTCCTGCCCCGTCGAGGGGTGTAGACTTGCTCGTTTTTTGCGCAATCAGAGAGTCGCAGGAATGAAGCCGTTCGCCTCCCGTTATCTGCTCCTTGTTGCATTTTCGCTGCTACTTGGCGCCTGCCAAAGCACGCCGCCGGCCCCCAAGGTCCCGGACGCACGGGCTACGGCGATCGCGCAGCTGGAGCAAAGCCTGGCCAGCAGTGAACTGGCCACCGCCGAGGATCAATTGGCCGCCTTGCAGGCCGAATCACCCAACGATCAGTCGCTGGAGCAATACCAACGGCAACTCGCCGAAGCCTACTTGCAACGCAGCCAGATCGTTTTGCAAAAAGGCGACGTGAATGCCGCCGCCACGGCCCTGAGCCGAGCCCGTGCGTTGATGCCCAAAGCTCCGGCGCTGACCGGTGGCGTCAACAACGCCATCAGCCACGCGCGCAAGGCCGAACTGGACCAGGCAGAGGCCGCCCTCAAGGCCGCCGAAGCCAAGCGTGTCGCCAAGGTCATCGACCCAACGGCCGAGAGCACCACCGTTGCGCTGAACATCGCCGATAACAAGCAATTGCGTCGGCAACTTGATGCGATTGCCAGCGATGTGGTGAGTTATGAGTGCGACGTCAGCATTCAGGCGCCGCGCACCGAAGATTACCCGTGGCTGGCCACGCTGCTGACCAAACGGGTGAAGAAGCTGGATGCCGACTTCGACCTGAAGATCGAGCGACAGATTCTGCGCAATGTCCCGGCACAGATGGTTCTGACGCCACGTAAACCTTAAAAGAGAAGATCGCCGCCTGCGACAGCTCCTACGGATCGGTGTAGGAGCTGCCGCAGGCGGCGATCTTTTGTTCTTCTTGGCTTATCGCGTTATTTCCAAATGACTGGATGAATGCGAAATAAATGCTAAGAACCTCTATACGGACACGCTAAAATGCCCGCCCGGCTAACCGCTGACCCTTTTCTAACGCGCCCCACAAGGTTCGCTACGTGATCGAGTTTCAAAACGTCCATAAAACTTACCGCGTCGCCGGTAAGGATATTCCTGCACTGCACCCCACCAATCTGTCGATTGAGAACGGTCAGGTGTTTGGCCTGATCGGTCACTCCGGCGCGGGAAAAAGTACCCTGTTGCGTCTGATCAACCGCCTGGAAAACTCCAGTGGCGGCAAGATCATCGTCGATGGCGAAGAAGTTACCGCGCTGGACGCCAATGCGCTGCGCCGCTTCCGTCAGCAAGTCGGGATGATCTTCCAGCACTTCAACCTGCTGGCCTCCAAGACGGTTGCCGACAACGTCGCGCTGCCGTTGACCCTGGCCGGTGAACTGTCGCGCAGCGAGATCGACCTGCGAGTGGCCGAGTTGCTGGCGCGTGTCGGCCTGGCCGAC
This sequence comes from Pseudomonas sp. 05N432, assembly GCF_056396945.1. Classification (NCBI taxonomy): domain Bacteria; kingdom Pseudomonadati; phylum Pseudomonadota; class Gammaproteobacteria; order Pseudomonadales; family Pseudomonadaceae; genus Pseudomonas; species Pseudomonas sp. 05N432. The sequence goes on from NZ_JBFTMM010000004.1 coordinate 43,016, forward strand.
CACGCAAAGAAGTACCCGGCACAGCTGTCCGGTGGCCAGAAGCAGCGCGTCGGCATCGCCCGCGCCCTGGCGACCAAGCCAAAAATCCTGCTGTGTGACGAAGCTACCAGCGCCCTCGACCCGCAAACCACCGCGTCGGTCCTGCAACTGTTGGCCGAGATCAACCGCGAGCTGAACCTGACCATCGTGCTGATCACCCATGAAATGGACGTGATTCGTCGGGTCTGCGACCAGGTCGCCGTGATGGATGCCGGCGTGATCGTCGAGCAAGGTCCGGTGGCCGACGTGTTCTTGCACCCCAAGCACCCGACCACCAAGCGATTCGTGCAGGAAGACGAGCAGATCGACGAAAGCGAACAGCGCGACGACTTCGCTCACGTGCCGGGCCGTATCGTGCGCCTGACCTTCCAGGGCGATGCAACCTACGCGCCGTTGCTGGGCACCGTCGCCCGCGAAACAGGTGTGGACTACAGCATCCTCGCCGGTCGTATCGACCGCATCAAAGACGTCCCCTACGGGCAATTGACCCTGGCGGTCACCGGTGGCGACATGGAGGCGGCGTTTGCCCGCTTCACCGCAGCCGACGTCCACATGGAGGTGCTGCGTTAATGGAAGCCCTGATGAGTTTCTTCGCCAATATCGACTGGTTCGAAATCTGGCAGGCTACCGGCGACACCTTGCTGATGCTTGGCGGTTCGCTGTTGTTCACCGTACTGCTCGGCCTGCCGCTGGGTGTGTTGCTGTTCCTCTGCAGCCCGCGCCAGTTGCTCGAAGCCAAAGGCGTTTACGCGCTGCTGTCGCTGATCGTGAATATCCTGCGTTCGCTGCCGTTCATCATTCTGCTGATCGTGATGATCCCGTTCACCGTGTTGATCACCGGCACCTCGCTGGGCGTCGGCGGTGCGATCCCGCCGCTGGTGGTGGGCGCCACGCCGTTCTTCGCACGTCTGGTGGAAACCGCCCTGCGTGAAGTCGATCGCGGCATCATCGAAGCGACCCAGGCCATGGGCGCGACGACCCGTCAGATCATCGTCAACGCGCTGCTGCCGGAAGCCCGCCCGGGCATTTTCGCAGCGATCACGGTGACCGCGATTACACTGGTGTCCTACACGGCGATGGCCGGTGTGGTTGGCGCCGGTGGTTTGGGTGACCTGGCGATTCGCTTCGGTTACCAACGCTTCCAGACTGACGTGATGGTGGTGACGGTGGTGTTGCTGCTGGTGCTGGTCCAGGTTCTGCAAACCGTCGGCGATAAGCTGGTGGTGCACTTTTCCCGAAAATAAATGCAATCGCCAGCCACGGCTGGCAGGCGCTCGGAAGGGCGCCTCACAAGGAGTTTGCTGGATGAAAAAACTACTCGTCGCGTTCGCTGCCGTTGCAGCGTTCTCCGCTCAGGCCGCTGAAACCCTGACCGTCGCTGCTACTCCGGTTCCGCACGCGGAAATCCTCGAGTTCGTGAAGCCGGTACTGGCCAAAGAAGGCGTCGACCTCAAGGTCAAGGTGTTCACCGACTACGTACAGCCAAACGTACAGGTTGCCGAGAAACGCCTGGACGCCAACTTCTTCCAGCACCAGCCGTACCTCGATGAGTTCAACAAGGCCAAGGGCACAAACCTGGTGAGCGTTGCCGGTGTGCACCTGGAGCCGCTGGGCGCGTACTCCAACAAGTACAAGACCCTTGCCGAACTGCCAGGCGGCGCCAACGTGGTGATCCCGAACGACGCCACCAACGGCGGCCGTGCGCTGTTGCTGCTGGAGAAGGCCGGCCTGATCAAGTTGAAGGATTCGAAAAACATCCTGTCGACCGTCAAGGACATCACCGAGAACACCAAAGACCTGAAGTTCCGTGAACTGGAAGCCGCGACCATCCCACGCGTGCTGACCCAGGTCGACCTGGCGCTGATCAACACCAACTACGCGCTGGAAGCCAAGCTCGATCCGTCCAAGGACGCGCTGGTGATCGAAGGCAAGGACTCGCCTTACGTGAACATCCTTGTCGCCCGCGCGGACGACAAGGACAGCGACGCGATGAAGAAACTGGTTGCTGCGCTGCACAGCCCGGAAGTGAAGGCGTTCATTCTGGAGAAGTACAAAGGCGCGGTATTGCCGGCGTTCTGATCTGCTGATGTAAAACAAAACGGGGACACAATCACTGTGTCCCCGTTTTTTTATGCCTGAAACACTGACCTTGTGGGAGCGAGCCTGCTCGCGATGGGGCCATCACTGCCGACATCGATCTTGAATGTCAGTCCGCTATCGCGAGCAGGCTCGCTCCCACCTCAGGATTTGCAGTGTTATTGGCGCTTGAGCATCACCGGCAACTGGGCCACCAGTTTCGTGTTGTTCAACGGTGCACGAATGAACCCGCGCTGCGTACCGTCCGGCCCGATTACCGCCAAGTTGCCGCTGTGGTCGACGGTGTAGTTGGGTTTGCTGGTGTCCGCCGGAATGAACGGAATGCTCACCGCATTGGCGACTTTCTGCAGGTCTTCGACCGAAGCCGGCGTCAGGCCGACAAACTGCGGATCGAAGTAGCCCAGGTATTGCTTGAGCTGCTTGGGGGTGTCGCGGTTCGGGTCGACGCTGACCAGAATGATCTGCAACTTGTCGACCGCATCCGCTGGCAACTCGCTCTTGATCTGCCGCAGTTGCGCCAGCGTGGTCGGGCAGATGTCCGGGCAGAAGGTGTAACCAAAGAACAGCAGGCTCCACTTGCCTTTCAAGGCGTTGACCGTCACCGGTTGACCGTCCTGATTGGTCATCTGCACGTCCGGCAGGTTGCGGCTTTGCGGCAACAGGATGATCCCGGCGTCGATCAGCGCAGTCGGATCGCCCTGGCCTTTGCCAGACAGTACTTTGTTGACGGTAAGCCCCAGGACCAGCGCGATCAGGGCAACAAGAATGAAGACGGTTTTCTGGGTTCGGGTCATAGGTTCAACAATAAGTAGTGGTCTACGAGCAGGGCGATAAACAGCAGGAACAAGTAGTAAATAGAGTACTTGAAGGTACTGATCGCCGCATGCGGCTGAGTGCCACGGTACAGCACCACGGCCCATTGCAGAAACCTCGCGCCCAGTCCCAGGGCGCAAACCAGGTACAGCAAACCGCTCATGTGAATGACATAGGGCATCAAGCTCACGGCCAGCAGGGCAAAGGTGTAAAGCAGGATGTGGATCTTGGTGTAATGCTCGCCGTGGGTCACCGGCAGCATGGGAATATCGGCCTTGGCGTACTCCTCCTTGCGGTGAATCGCCAGCGCCCAGAAGTGTGGCGGGGTCCAGGCAAAGATAATCAGCACCAGCAGCAGCGGTTCGGCACTGACATGCCCGGTGGCAGCGACCCAGCCCAACAGTGGCGGCGCAGCACCGGCCAGTCCGCCGATAACAATGTTCTGCGGCGTCGCCCGCTTGAGAAAACCGGTGTAGACCACCGCATAGCCCAGCAGTGAGGCGAGGGTCAGCCACGCCGTCAACGGATTGGTAAAGGCCAGTAGCAAGGTTTGCCCGGCCACCGCCAGCAGCAGCGCGAAGGTCAGTGCGGCGGTCGGTGAAACCCGGCCTTCGGCCAGTGGTCGCTTGTGCGTGCGCGCCATTACCGCATCAATGCGCCGGTCCACGACATGGTTGACCGCCGCCGCGCCGCCCGCGCACAGGCCGATCCCCAGGTTGCCAAACACCAGCACCGTCCACGGCACCCCGGCACGCGTGGCGAGGAACATACCGACCAGCGAAGTGATCAGCATCAACACCACGACTTTCGGCTTGGTCAGCTCCAGATAGTCACGCCAGATCGCTTGGCGGTGACGTTCGCCGATCAGAGTCGCCATGGCATTTCTCCTTTTGTTGTTATCGGTCCGGCCGTGTGTTTACGCGGGCTGAAGCGCCAACGCCCGGGCGTCTGCTGCCTGACTCGAACCAGGCTCGTTCGTGCGTGATAGTTGACCAGCACCATCGTCAGCAACAGCGCCGCGCCGCCCGCGTTATGGGCAACGGCCACCGGCAACGGCAGGTGAAACAGCACATTGCTGATGCCCAGGGTGATCTGCACCGCCAACGCCCCCAGCACCAACCCGGCGAGTCGGGTCATGCCGACGACCTTGAGCTGCCAGGCCAGCCCCAGCAGCACTACTGTGACCAGCAAAGCGCCAATGCGGTGAGTCAGGTGAATCGCCGTGCGCGCATCGCTGTCGAGCTGCCCGCCGAGGTAATTGGGGCCGATGTGTTGGGTCAGGTGAAAGCCGTTGGCGAAATCAGCCGGTGGCAACCATTGGCCATGGCAGGTCGGGAAGTCGATACAGGCCACCGCCGCGTAGTTGGCACTGACCCAGCCGCCGAGGGCGATTTGCCCGATCACCAGCAACAACCCGGCCGTCGCCCAGTACTGCAGACGTCGCGGCACGATCAGCGCCGGCAACACGCCGGACAAGCGCAACGTCAGCAAAAACAACAGGCTCAAGGTCGCAAAGCCACCCAGCAAATGTCCCGTCACCACCTGCGGCCAGAGCTTGAGGGTGACCGTCCACATGCCAAACGCCGCTTGGGCAAACACCACCGCGAGCAAGAACAACGGCAACTTCAAGGGTTGGTCCAGATGATGACGATGGGTCCAGGCACGCGCCGCCAGCAACACAATCAACAAGCCAAGGGTGCCGGCGAAATAGCGGTGAATCATCTCGTTCCAGCCCTTGTGCGCAACCACCGGCGTGTCTGGAAAATGCAACTCGGCATGGGCCAGTTGGGCTTCGCTCTTCGGCACGCTGATAAACCCGTAGCAACCCGGCCAGTCCGGGCAACCAAGGCCGGCATGGGTCAGCCGGGTATAGGCGCCCAGCAAGACGACAATCAGTGCCAGCAAGGTGGCAAACAGCGCGAGGCGAAATCCAGGTTTGGCCATGACGATGCCCTTATCCGATGTTCGACAGTTTCAGCAGGTGGCGCAGGTCGTTGAGCAGGTCCTTGCCTTTGACGGTGGGGTCGAAGCGCAGCACCAGATTGCCGTGCGGGTCGATGATCCAGAGCTGCGCCGAGCCTTTGCCCTGAACATTTTTAGTGTAGGTCGAAAGGTCCAGTGGATAACGCTGCAACTGCGGGTATTCGCGCTTGAGCTTGGCCTCATAGTCCGCGCTCAAGGGTTGGGCGACGGCCAATGCGTGGCTGGCACGCGAGGCATCACGGCCCAGAGCGACCTGAATCTGCCGGGCCAGGTACACCAACTGCTGACAATCCACCGAGCAGTCCTGCGGTGTGGTCACCAGCATCTGCCAGCGGTCTTCGTCCGCCTGCACCCCCAGGTCGGCGCGGCTCTGACCGTTGCCGATCAGTTCACCGTGATAGCTGCGACCTTCCGGCACCCAGAACCGCAACTTGTACATGCCGGTGGCGAGGATCATCGGACCAATCACCATCAGCAGGATCAGCACCAGTTGCCAACGCCCACGACGACGTTGTGGTGCCTGCGCTTCAGACATGTTGGGTGGACTCATGGCCGCTCCCATGCTGTTTCTCCTTTGCGTTGTGCCATCCGAAGTAGAGATAAAGACCGAACAGCGCGAGCGCCATGGCGAACCACTGCACGGCATAACCGAGGTGTTTTTCCGGCCCCATGGCCACGACCGGCCAATCGGCCTCGTAGGACGCCGGCCCGGCTTCTTCACGTAATTCGTAAGCAAACCCGGTTCGGCCCAGCTCGCTCCAGAGCTTGGCCGGATCGATCGCCGTCACCAGCCGTGGCCAGTTGGCATTCGCCGGATCGGCGTGCAGTTGAAAGGTCGCACCGGGGGGGACATACACCCAGGCGTCGAGACTCAACGATTGCTCGGGGGTGGTGAACATGGGCGGTGTGCGCCGGTTCGGCCACGGCAGCCAGCCGCGATTGAGCAATAACCAGAGACCGCTCGCCTGGTCATGGAAGGGTTGCAGCAGCTCAACCCCTGGCCGGCCATTGCGGGTGCGGTTGTCCAGCAGGTAACTGTGGGCTGCATCGAACTGGCCATGCAGGCGAACGCGTCGAAATGCCGGGTCTTGAGTGTTCGACAGTAGTTCGCTGGCCATCGGTTCAGCCACACGGCGTTCGGCGTAGCTCGCCAGCAACACGCGTTTCTGCTCACCCCGGCTCAATTGCCAAAATCCCAGAAAGACCAGCAACGGCAGCAACACGAGGACCACCAGGGTCGGCGCGATGCCCGGCGCAAAGCGCTTCATGGCGCGGCCGAAAAGTAGATAAACAGGGTAGCTATACTCAAGTACATCGCATTCCCCCGGAGTCTCACCATGCTCAAAGCAGCCATCGTCCTGATGCTGATTGCCACGGTTGTCAGCCTGTTCAGCGGCCTGTTTTTTCTGGTCAAGGACGACAGCAGCTCAAAACGCCTAGTCACCGCCCTGAGTGTTCGTGTCGGCCTGGCTGCCATCACCGTCGGCTTGATTGCCTGGGGATTCTTCAGCGGCCAGCTGGTGTCCAGCGCCCCCTGGTAAGTGCCACCTCAAAGCACGTAAACGAAGACAAACAGGCCAATCCACACCACATCGACGAAGTGCCAATACCAACTGGCCGCCTCGAAGCCGAACTGGTGATCGCCATCGAAATGCCCACGCATGATCCGCATCAGCATCACGAACAGGATGATCGTGCCGATGGTCACGTGAGCGCCATGGAAACCGGTCAGCATGAAGAAAGTCGCGCCATACACCCCTGAACCCAGGGTCAACCCGAGTTCGTGATAGGCGTGGATGTATTCCTTGGCCTGGAAGCTGAGGAACGCACAGCCCAGCAGTACCGTCAGCGCCAGCCAGAGCTTCAGTGCGCCGCGATGGCCCTTTTTCAAGGCATGGTGGGCGATGGTCACCGTGACGCTGGAGCTCACCAGCAATACCGTGTTCAGCAGCGGCAAGCCCCAGGGACTGATGACTTCCTTGGGCGGCGGGAAGAGTGTCGGGTCAGGGGTGTGCAGCAGCGGCCAGGCGAACTGGAAGTTCGGCCAGAGCATGTGCGCGATACCCTTGCCGCCCTCACCACCGAGCCACGGCCCGGACAGGTTGCGCACGTAGAACAACGCACCGAAGAAGGCGATGAAGAACATCACTTCGGAGAAAATGAACCAGCTCATGCCCCAACGGAACGAGCGATCGAGCTGCGAGCTGTACAACCCTGCGCGGCTTTCCTTGATCACCGTGCCGAACCAGCCGAACAGCATGTAGGCCAGCAACAGACCACCCACGAAAAAGATCAGCGGGCCGTGGGATTCCGGGCGCGCGGCCTTGAGGTCGTTGAACCAGGTGGCCAGGCCAAACACCGTGACGAACATGCCGATCGTGGCAATGATCGGCCATTTGCTCTGGGCGGGAACGTAATAGTGTTCATGACTTGCCATTTATTGTTCTCCTTATCGGGCACGCTTGTACGTCTCAAGGACCGGCATTGGTGTTGGCCGCGACCGGTGGATGACGTGCGGTGATATCGAACAGCGTGTAAGCCAGTGTCAGGTGCTTCACATCCTTGGAAATCTCACGGTCAACGATGAAACGGACGGGCATTTCGATCCGTTCACCGGGTTGCAGCACCTGCTGGGTGAAGCAAAAGCACTCGGTCTTGTGGAAATACACCGCTGAGTCGCCCGGAGAAATACTCGGTATCGCCTGCGCGCTCATTGGGTGATCGGTCGGGTTGCGGGCGACGAAGATCATCTCGTTCACCGCCCCCGGATTGATCACCATGTCGTCGGCCTTGGGATAAAACTCCCAGACCATGTCCACGGCATTGGTCGACAGAAACTGCACGCGGATTTGCCGCGATTTATCGACCACTTGCTCACCTTCGTACTGCCCGGCGGTTTTTCCGTTGATGCCGAATGCCTTGCACATCACGTCATAGATCGGCACCAGGGCAAACCCGAAGATAAACATGCTGGCCACCACTAACAGCAGCCGGGTGACCAGTTTCTTCATGGAAATAGAGTCAGCCATGACAGCGAGCCCTCCACACAAAACCCTGTGGGAGCGAGCCTGCTCGCGAAGGCGTCGACGCGGTGTGTCTGATATACCGCCACCGTCGCGCCCACAAAGGTCATGGCGTTCATTTCACTTCCGGTGGCGTGACGAAGGTGTGATATGGCGCCGGCGACGGCACGCTCCACTCCAGGCCTTCTGCCCCTTCCCAGGGTTTCGCCGGGGCCGCCGGGCCGCCGCGGATGGTCTTGATCACGATGAACAGGAAAAAGAGCTGCGTTGCCCCGAAGGTGAATGCGCCAATCGACGACACCATGTTGAAGTCGGCGAATTGCAGGTTGTAGTCCGGAATCCGCCGCGGCATACCCGCCAGGCCCACAAAGTGCATCGGGAAGAAGGCCATGTTCATGCCGATGAACGACAGCCAGAAGTGCAGCTTGCCGAGGGTTTCGTCGTACATATGGCCGGTCCATTTCGGCATCCAGTAGTAGGCCGAAGCGAAGATCCCGAAGATCGCCCCCGGCACCAGCACGTAGTGGAAGTGCGCGACCACGAAGTAGGTGTCCTGGTACTGGAAGTCCGCCGGGGCGATGGCCAGCATCAACCCGGAGAACCCGCCAATGGAGAACAGGATCACGAATGCCACGGCAAACAGCATCGGTGTCTCGAAGGTCAGCGAGCCCTGCCACATGGTGCTGGCCCAGTTGAACACCTTGACCCCGGTGGGCACCGCGATCAGCAGCGTCGCGTACATGAAGAACAGCTCGCCCACCAGCGGGATGCCGACCACGAACATGTGGTGCGCCCAGACGATGAACGACAGGAAGGCAATACTCGCCGTGGCGTAGACCATCGAGGTGTAGCCAAACAGCGGCTTGCGGGCGAAAGTCGGAATGATCGAGCTGACGGCACCGAACGCCGGCAGGATCATGATGTACACCTCGGGGTGGCCAAAGAACCAGAACACGTGCTGGAACAGCACCGGATCACCGCCACCGGCAGCGCTGAAGAAGCTGGTGCCGAAGTGGATGTCCATCAGCATCATGGTCACGCAACCCGCCAGCACCGGCATCACCGCGATCAACAGGAACGCGGTGATCAGCCAGGTCCAGACGAACAGCGGCATTTTCATCAGGGTCATGCCCGGAGCACGCAGGTTGAGGATGGTGGCGATCACGTTGATCGCGCCCATGATCGAGCTGATACCCATCAGGTGGATGGCAAAGATGAAGAAGGTCACGCTTTCCGGAGCGTAGGTCGTCGATAGCGGGGCGTAGAAGGTCCAGCCGAAGTTCGGTCCGCCGCCCGGCATGAACAGCGTCGACACCAGCAGCAGGAACGCTGCCGGCAGCAGCCAGAAGCTGAAGTTGTTCATCCGCGGCAGGGCCATGTCCGGCGCGCCGATCATCAGCGGGATCATCCAGTTGGCGAGGCCGACAAACGCCGGCATCACTGCACCGAAGACCATCACCAGACCGTGCATGGTGGTCATCTGATTGAAGAACGCCGGTTCGACGATCTGCAGGCCGGGCTGGAACAACTCGGCGCGAATCACCATGGCGAACGAACCGCCGAGCAGGAACATCATGAAGCTGAACCACAGGTACAGCGTGCCGATGTCTTTATGGTTGGTGGTCAGCACCCAGCGCATCAGGCCCTTGGCCGGACCGTGGACGTGGTTGTCGACGATTGCATGACCGTGGTCATCGTTCACAGCATTCATGGCCTGTCTCCTGCAAACGGGTGGGCTGGGCGGCTCGGGGTGATTAGCCCCAAACGTTCAAGGGAACACGCAATAGACCGGGTCATTTGCTTGCCGCCTGTTTGAGGGCCAGTACGTCTTTAGGGGTGACCATGTCGCCTTTGTTGTTGCCCCAGGCATTTCGTTCGTAGGTCACGACGGCAGCGATATCGACTTCCGACAGCTGTTTGCCGAACGCCGCCATGGCAGTGCCGGGTTTGCCGAAGAACACACGGTGCAGGTGGTCCTCTATTGGACCGGTCGCGATGGGCGAACCTTTGAGTGCCGGGAACAGCGGTGGCATACCCTGGCCTTCAGGCTGGTGACAGGCAGCGCAGGTGGTGTGATAAATCTTGTCGCCGCGCTCCTTCAGCTCGTCGAGCGTCCACTCTTTGCTGGTCAGCTCCTTGAGCTTGGCGGCATCGGCTTTGCGCTCGGTCAGCCAGGTGTCGTAATCAGCCTTGGTCTTGACGTCGACCACTATCGGCATGAAGCCATGGTCCTTGCCGCACAGTTCGGCGCATTGGCCACGGTAGATGCCTGGCTTGTCGACGCGGGTCCAGGCTTCGTTGACGAATCCGGGAATCGCATCGCGCTTGACCGCGAACGCCGGCACCCACCACGAGTGGATGACGTCGGCAGAGGTCACCAGAAAGCGCACCTTGGCACCGATCGGCAGCACCAGCGGCTGATCGACTTCCAACAGGTAATTTTCGCCTTTGGCACTTTTGTTGTGGATTTGCTCTTGCGGTGTGGCCAGGTTGCTGAAGAACTCGACGTCCTGCCCCAGGTATTTGTAATGCCACTTCCACTGATAACCGGTGACCTGGATGTCGATATCCGGCTCACTGGTGTCGTACATCTTGATCATGGTTGCGGTCGCTGGAATCGCCATTGCCACCAGAATGATGAAAGGCACTATGGTCCAGAGAATCTCGACCGTCGTACTTTCATGGAATTTGGCGGCGACCTGCCCGGTGGAGCGTCGATGCAACATCATCGACCAGAACATGGCGCCGAAAACGATGATGCCGATCACCACACAAATCCAGAAGATGGTCATGTGCAGGTCGAATACTGCGTGACTGATCTCAGTCGCTCCAGGCGCCATATTCACAGTCCAGGCGGCTTGTGCCTGACTGAAAATCGACCACAACAGGAGGCCCATCCAGACATGTGGATGTCGCATCATTGCGGGTTCCCCTTATCGTTCTTGTTATCCCGCCGGCTAACACCGACGGCAAGGGAGCGGCTTTTTCAGACTACGAACTTGAATCGCCGAGCCTTGCTGCCTACGCAGTCGGGCGTCATCAGCTAACTCCATTCAGATCCGAGTATAGACAGCGAGTGCGACCTCGCAACGCGATGGCGTAAATGAGCTGAAACACCTGACACTTGCGCCACAGGCCACGGATGGAGAAGGATGTGGGATCGGTGATGGCAAATCGATATAACGCAGTGGCATCAAAGGTGAAATAATTATGACAAATACGTCTTAGCCACGTTTATAAGCAGGCTAACTTATGTCTTCCCCTATTTCCTTGCCTTCGTTTCCTGGAGTTTTCATGAACACCGCCGCATTGCGCGAGCAGATTCAACGTGCACAACAACATGAAGCCGAAACCGGTCAGCTGACCCGTCAGCTGGAAGTCCAATTGCCGCACCTGCATTCATCCATTCAATTGCCGGACATCGACGCCAAGGGCGTGATGACCCGTTTTGTCACCGCTTATATAGAACAAGTGCCGGACTTGCTCGATGCTGCCAACGACGTAGCGCGCGAAGCGGGTATCGAGTCGCAGATCAAACCGGTGCTGACAATCGCCGAGCAGTTCTTCCTCCAGCCACCGGCGATCATGGCCGGTCACGAAGGCCTGGATGGTCTGCTGGACGAGGCCTACCTGGCACATCGCCTGGTAGAAGAGGTTAATGACCTCTACATCAAACATTTCGGCCAGCCACTGATCCCATTGGACATGACTGTCGCCAACCTGATTGCCCACCAACTGATCGGCGAGGACTTCGCCAATCAACTGGATGAGGCTGTGCATCACGCCGTTGATGAGATGCTGAACGAAGCAAGCTTCGCGCTGGAGTCCGTCGAAGCCTACCGGGAAAAACTCAACAGTCCGGACACCGGCGCCGCCTGGAAGCGTTGGCCATGCCTGTCGCGCCAGCTGGGCGTAGGCCTGGAACTGGATCAGCCAGCGGCTTGATCCAACTGTAAAAACCGAACACCTGTGGGAGCGGGCTTGCCCGCTCCCACACTGTTATCTATCCGGCGGAACCCACTCCTACGGTCGTCCGCAATCGCCCCTCCAGCCGGCGCTTCAATCCGCGCGCCTCGATCAGCAGTTTCGAGCCTTTGCTGGCGTTGGCCCGCCCCCACTCCTCAAGCAACTCCAGGCATGAGTGGTCGATGTAACTCAGGTTATTGAGCGGCACATGCACCGTCGCGCCCGCCGGAATGGTCCCCAGCACCCGGGTCAACGCCGGCACCTTGAGGAAGGTCGCAGCCCCCATCAATCGCAACTCCATTTCGCCCTCTGCCGGAAGGTCGATCAGGCTGATTTTCAGTCGCGAAGCCTTCCAGGCCAGCTTCGCCAGGGTCAAGCCAAAACCGACCAGCACTCCGGTCAGCAAGTCGCTGAAGATAATCGCCAGCGCGGTCACCGCGTAGGTAATCATCGGCATCCGGCCATACCGTCCCAGTCCGCGAAACGCCTTCAAATCCACCAGCTTCACCCCGGTGTACACCAGCACACCAGCCAGACTGGCGACCGGGATGCTTTGCAGCACACTCGATAGCAGCAACACAAATGCCAGCAGCCAGACACCGTGAAAAATCGCCGACAACCGAGTTTTGGCGCCTGCCTGTACGTTGGCTGAACTGCGCACAATCACGCCCGTCATCGGCAGCGCGCCGACCAGGCCGCAAAGCATGTTGCCCACACCTTGAGCGGACAACTCGCGGTCAAAATCCGAACGCTGGCCGCTGTGCATGCGATCTACCGCAGCAGCCGAGAGCAGGGTTTCGGCGCTGGCGATGAAGGCCACGGCGAACGCGGCGATCAGCAGGTTGGGGTCGGCGAGATTCAACAGGTCGGCCGGCTTCAGCCAGTCAATTGCTTCGGCGAGATTAGCCGGGACTTCGACCCGTTTGACGTTCAATGCCAGCGCCAGACTGGCAAGGGTCGCCAAACCAACGCCGAGCAAGGCGCCAGGGATGAAACGCAGCGCTTGCGGGCGAAACTTCTCCCACAGGCCCATGACCAGAATCGTCGACAGCCCAAGCACACCGGCCTGCCAACCCAGACCGCCACCCAGCGTCGGCAAGGCTTGGGCAACGGCTGCCGGAAACCCGCTGAGGTTGTCCAGGCCTGAGGGTTTAGGGACTCCGTCGAGCATCACATGCATCTGCGATAGCACGATCAGCACCCCGATGCCCGCCAGCATGCCGTAAACCACCGCTGGCGCCGTGACGCGGAACCAGCAGCCCAGGCGTAAACGCCCGGCCACCAGTTGCAGAAACCCGGCCAGTAGCAGAATTGGCCCAAGCATCGCCACACCATGCTGGCGCACCAGTTCAAAGACCAATACCGCCAGGCCCGCAGCCGGACCGCTGACTTGCAGCGGCGAACCCGCCAGCCAGCCGACCACCAGGCCACCGATAATCCCGGTGATCAGGCCCTTGGCCGGCGGCATGCCGGAAGCGATTGCAATGCCCATGCACAAGGGTAGGGCGACCAGAAACACCACCACCGAAGCCAGCAGCTCCCGTGGCAAAACAGCTTTCAATTGCGCAGCACGCATGAGCGTTCTCCTGAGATTCTTCAGGCGTGGCGAAGCCGGACCGCTTTTTCAGCAGCCTTGGCCAGACCAGACAAGGTGTTTAGGAGGATTTAGAAGCGCGCTTTGGGCGTCGCCATGGGAATCGGATGACTGCCATCCAGAGGCAGGAAGCAGCCCCTATCCGCATCGTAGGCTTTGATTTCGCTGGTTTCGATGCTGTAGACCCAGCCATGGATAAACAGCTGACCGTTGGCCATGCGCGAAGCCACTGAAGGGTGAGTGCGCAAATGCTGCAACTGGGCGATGACGTTTTCTTCGGTAAGCACCTGCATGCTTTCGTTTTCGTCAGCGCAATGGCAGTTTTCCTGGACCATGGTTTTTGCCACTTCGGCGTGACGCAGCCAGGCTTTGACCGTGGGCATTTTTTCCAGGCTTTGCGGATTGAGTACAGCCCGCATGGCGCCGCAATCGGAGTGTCCGCAAATGATGATGTGCTGCACGCCAAGGGCCAGCACCGCATATTCGATGGCCGTGGATACCCCGCCGTTCATCTGGCCATAGGGTGGCACTACGTTGCCAACGTTGCGGGTGACAAACAGATCGCCAGGAGCACTTTGGGTAATCAATTCGGGAACGATGCGAGAATCCGCACACGCAATGAACATCGCTCTGGGCCGCTGAGCCGTGGCGAGTTTCTTGAAGAGTGCTTCCTGTTGCGGGAAGACCTCGTGGTGGAAGTGTAAAAAGCCGTCAACGATGTGCTGCAGCGCTGCATCGGCGCTTTCGGCCTCGGGCAGGGCGGAAGCCGACGCAGCCAAAGGCTGTTTATCCTTGTCACTCATGATTCATCCTCTTTAACGGAGTAGGGAAATTTTCCCGATTTACCTGGGATAAAGCCAGCGACTGGTTAGAAAACATCCAGATCACCGGTCAGTGACCATCCAGTCACTCGATGAACAAGGTAACCACCGAAACTTAACTCAAACTGAATAAACCGCTCTAGAACCTGTGTTGCAGGTCACAAAAAACGTGACCAGCGTACCAACACCCAGCGTTTTCCACTACTCAACCATAGGCCAATTGTTGCTAAAGCAACGACATTTGAGCACCGGGCGGACAAAAGGCTGTGCAGTCCAGGTTGAAGCCTTCACGTTGATTGAGCCCAAGACGTTTTATTGTTTTGGCGAAGCGTTGCGCCAAGAGATCGGCGAACGGTCCTTCACCACGCATGCGAGCGCCAAAACGACTGTCATACAGTTCACCGCCGCGGCTTTGACGGATCAAGCTCAATACATGGGCTGCACGCTGAGGATAGTGGGCCGCCAGCCATTCCTCGAACAACGGTGCCACTTCCAGCGGCAGGCGCAGCATCATGTAAGCCGCACTCTGCGCGCCAGCCGCATGGGCTTCGGTCAGCAGGCTTTCCAGTTCACTGTCGTTGATCATCGGGATCATCGGCGAACACAAAACGCCCACCGGAATCCCGACCTCGCGCATGACCCGAATGGCCCGTAACCGCGCCTTCGGGGCGGCCGTTCGCGGCTCAAGGATGCGCTTGAGCTCGTCATCGAGGCTGGTCAGGCTGATCATCACCGCCACCAGCCGCTGTTCGGCGAGTTCACTGAGCAGATCCAGATCGCGAAGAATCAATGAGCCCTTGGTGATAATCGTCACCGGATGCCGGTAACGCAGCAGCACCTGGAGAATCCGCCGGGTGATTTTGTGTTCGCGCTCGATCGGCTGATAGGGATCGGTATTGGAGCCCAGGTTGATCGGCGCACACTGATAACCCCGCTTGGAAAGCTGCTGTTCCAACACGTCGGCAGCGTTGCTTTTGGCAATCAGCTTCGTTTCGAAATCCAGCCCGGGTGACAGGTCCCAATAGGCATGACTGGGTCGCGCATAGCAGTAGATGCAGCCATGCTCGCACCCCCGATAGGGATTGATCGAGCGATCGAAGGGCAGGTCGGGCGAGTTGTTGCGGGTGATGATGGTTTTCGCCGTCTCGATACGCACCTCGGTGCCCTGGGTCAGCGGTGCTTCCTGGTACCAGCCATCGTCTTCAGCCACCGAGCGGTTCGGTGCAAAGCGATTGTGCGGGTTGCTGGCGGTCCCGCGTCCGCGAGGCGGCAAGGGCGTGAACATTGGGAAAACCCCTCATTGCTGTATATTTATACAGTATAGGAAGATCCAATGCCAGGCCAGTGCCGTTCGGCAGCTTTAGCGAAAGCTGCCAAGTTAAACCCTATCTGTTTTATATAACTACTTGTCAAGCAATCCATATGCGTAAGAACGAGAAACATATAACCATTGGTCATCCGATAAAAGTTGCCCCTATTATTCCTGGCACACGCAACACCCTACTGGATAACCCTTAAAAGGATTTAGCAATGTCGTTCTTTAATCAACGCGGTGTCTTTCTACAATTGCTGGCACCGACCATCGTCAGTCCACGGGAAGCACAAGTATCGATGCAACTTGCACGAAAAGAACTGGGTTGGGATGCGGAAAACGCAATGCAGACCGAAACACTGGTGGATTCGATTTTCATCACCGCAGTCTCCAGTGATGGTGGTCAATCCTTCAATATCAGAACTGTTAGCAAGGATGTGGATGGTGATGGCGACATTGACGCCGATGACAAAGCCAAATTGCTGGCGCTGGCCAAAGCCTATGCCAATATTGTAAATCCCTGACGGGACTTGGTTCGGTATTTGGTAATACGGGCTAAAACTCAGAAACTAGCGCCCGCGAAAACAGTTTCACAGGCGTTAGTTATTGCAATATAAAAAACCTTCATGCCATCTTATTAATCACTCAACATCATTTCATCCTTTTTGCACCGCTACCCCCATCACCACTGCTGATCGACCAACACCCGGCAAATGCCGTCCTCGTAAAGTCGAAGGCGCCGTCTGGCTTAACAATTCTTTGACAAGCCCCTCACAGAGCTTTGACTGCTCAGGGTTCAGGCTGGGCTCCAGTCGCCCATTCCTTCATCCACGGCCCCCTGACTCATGTCGAAAAACCACCTCTTGCTCGCTCTGTGCCTGTCGTTCATGGCGATCTTTGCGTTCGATCAGGTTCAGGCCGAGCAAACCCAATCCATCCGTCCCGCAGAATGGGCCCAGCCCGTCGAAGCGCAGTACGGCCTTTACCAGATGTCACCGACCCTCTACCGCAGCACACTTCCCGATCACGGAGCACTGCCACTGCTGGAAAAACTCCAGATCACAACGGTGATCAACTTTCTGCCCGAGTCCGACGCAAGCTGGCTATCGACACCCGGCATCAACCTGGTGCAATTGCCGTACAAGACCAGCCATGTCGATGACAGCGAGGTGCTGAGTGCGTTACGGGCCATTCAAATCGGTCAAAGCAAAGGCCCGGTGTTGATCCATTGCAAACACGGATCGGATCGCACCGGCCTGATGGCTGCGATGTACCGCGTGGTGGTGCAAGGCTGGAGCAAGGAAGACGCCCTGAACGAAATGACCCAGGGCGGTTTCGACGACAATACCCACTTCAAGAACGGCATTCGTTACATGATGAAGGCCGATATCGACAAACTGCGTACCGCGCTGGCCAATGGCGATTGCAGTACCAGTGTATTTGCGACCTGCTCGATGAAAAGCTGGTTAAAAACGGTCAATACCGAAAAACCGAAGATCTGAGGGGCGCTCCACAACAAGCCCTGACCCAAACAGGCAAGGCGGGTCGTGAACCTGCAATCGAGGAGTGTGGCTTCAGTCGGCAATACCGCCCTTGAGCGCTCAGGCTCAAAAGCGGATTACAAAACGCCGGGAGATCAGGAGTGATCGTCGGGCTTTTTCTTCAGCTTCGGATTCGGAAAGAACTGCACCGCCTGGACCTTGGCATCCGGGACTTTCAACGCCGTGGTATTGACCCGCGTACCCAATTCCTTGGGCACTGACAGACCTTGCTCGTTCAGCGTGTCGGAATAACCGCAGGCCACACATTCGCGGTGCGGCACCTCGTCTTCGCTCCACATCATCAACTTGTCGGGCTCGCTGCACGCCGGGCAGACTGCCCCGGCGATGAAGCGTTTCTTGGTTTTGCTCACTGGCGCGTCACTCATGCTGCCGCGTCCTCGTCGAGGCCGCTATGGCGCAAGAGTGCGTCAATCGACGGCGCACGTCCGCGGAAATCGACGAACAGCACCATCGGCTCCTGAGAGCCGCCGCGGGCCAGGATCGCCTCGCGGAACGCACGGCCGGTGGCGGCATTGAGCACGCCGTCTTCCTCGAATTTCGAGAAGGCATCGGCCGACAGCACTTCAGCCCATTTGTAGCTGTAGTAACCCGCCGCGTAACCGCCAGCGAAGATGTGCGCGAAGCTGTTAGGGAAACGGTTGTAAGCCGGTGGACGCATCACCGAAACCTCGTCACGCACGCCTTCGAGCACTTGCAGCACGCTACGGCCGTCACCATGGGTGGCATGCAGTTCGAAGTCGAACAGCGAGAACTCCAGCTGGCGAACCATCATCAGCCCGGACTGGAAGTTCTTCGCGGCGAGCATTTTTTGCAGCAGGTCCTGCGGCAGCGGCTCGCCGGTTTCGTAGTGACCGGAGATCAACGCCAGGCCTTCCGGCTCCCAGCACCAGTTTTCCATGAACTGACTTGGCAACTCGACCGCGTCCCACGCCACGCCGTTGATACCGGACACGCCGGAATATTCAACGCGGGTCAGCAGGTGATGCAGGCCGTGACCGAATTCGTGGAACAGCGTGGTGACTTCATCGTGGGTCAGCAGGGCAGGCTTGCCACTGTCGGCCGGGGTGAAGTTGCACACCAGATTAGCCACCGGGCTTTGCAGTACACCTTCAGCGGTGCGACGACGGTCGCGGGCGCCGTCCATCCAGGCACCACCGCGCTTGTTGGCGCGGGCATACAGGTCGAAGAAGAAGCGCCCGACATGCTCGCCGTTCTCCTTGATTTCGAACAGGCGAACGTCCGGGTGCCAGGCGTCGAAACCTTTCAGCTCGGCGATTTCGATGCCATACAGACGCTGGACGATGGCGAACAGACCGCTCAGGACTTTATCGATCGGGAAGTACGCACGCAGCGCCTCCTGGGCAACGCTGTAACGCTGTTCACGGAGTTTTTCGCCGTAGAAACCGCTGTCCCAGCTTTGCAGATCAGGGCAACCCTGTTCGGCAGCATAGGCTTTGAGTTGTTCCAGATCCTGCGCAGCGAACGGTTTGCTGCGCTTGGCCAGGTCGCGCAGGAAGCTCAGCACCTGATCGCTGGACTCGGCCATCTTGGTCGCCAGGCTCAGCTCCGAGAAACTGGCGAAACCCAGCAGCTTGGCCAGTTCCTGACGCAGGTCGAGGATTTCTTCCATCACCGGGCCGTTATCGTTCTGACCGGCGTTCGGGCCTTGGTCCGACGCACGGGTGCAGTAAGCGGCGTAGACTTCTTCGCGTAGCGCGCGGTCATGGGCGTAGGTCATCACCGCGTAGTAGCTCGGGAACTCCAGGTTGATCAGCCAGCCTTGCAGATCTTTGGCTTGGGCCGCAGCAGCCATTTGCGCCTTGGCCGAATCGGTCAGGCCGGCGAGGGCAGCCTCATCGGTGATGTGTTTGGTCCAGGCCTGGGTGGCATCGAGCAATTGGTTGGAGAAATGGCTGCCCAGCTCCGACAGCTTGCTCTGCACCTCGGCGTAACGCTTTTGCTCAGCCGCCGGCAAATCGATACCCGACAGACGGAAATCACGCAGCGCGTGTTCCAGAATGGTTTTTTGCGCGACATCGAAACCGGCCGCTTCCGGGCTATTGGCCAGCGCTTCATAGGCCTGGAACAGTTCGCGGTTCTGGCCCATTTCAGTGGCGTAGGCACTCAGCGCCGGCAGGCAGGACTCGTAAGCCTCACGCAGTTCGGCACTGTTGCACACCGCATTCAGATGACTGACCGGGCTCCAGGCTGCGCCCAGGCGATCGTTCAGTTCGTCCATCGCCAGCACCAGACCCGCCCAGGTAGGCTGTTTGCCCTGGCTTTTGAGAATATCGGCGATGGCGGCGCGGTTGTCCGCGAGGATCTGTTCGATGGCCGGTTGTACGTGCTCGGCGCGGATCGCCGAGAACGGCGGCAGGTCGTAGGGCTGCAAAAGAGGATTGTTCACGCTCACGGTTGGCACCTTGGCTGGAAGAAACATGCGGCCATCTTAATTACAATCGACGCCAACCGCAGCTATCAACAACAGAGAGAGAGCCTATCGTGTCCCTTCGCAAGTACCAGAACCACACCCCCATGCTCGGTAAAGGCGCCTTTGTCGACAGCTCGGCGGTGGTGATCGGCGACGTCGAAATAGGCGAAGACAGCTCGATCTGGCCGCTGACCGTGATCCGCGGCGACATGCACCGCATCCGCATTGGTCAGCGCACCAGCGTGCAGGATGGCTGCGTGCTGCACATCACCCACGCCGGGCCCTTCAACCCTGACGGCTTCCCGCTGTTGATCGGCGACGACGTGACCATCGCCCACAAAGTCATGCTGCACGGCTGCTCCGTCGGCAACCGGATCCTGATCGGCATGGGCAGCATCGTCATGGATGGCGCAGTAGTCGAAGACGAGGTGATCATCGGCGCTGGCAGCCTGGTGCCGCCGGGCAAACGCCTGGAAAGCGGTTTCCTCTATGTCGGCAGCCCGGTAAAACAGGTCCGTCCACTGACTGACAAGGAACGGGCGTTTTTCACCTACAGCGCGGCGAATTACGTGAAGCTCAAAAACCTGCATCTGGCCGAAGGCTACGACCAGCTCTGATCCCGGCCTACTTATTCAGGAATGTTCATGCATTACCAAACCGTTTTGTTCGACCTCGATGGCACCCTGACCGACCCGCGTGAGGGTATCACTCGCTCGATCCAGTTCGCCTTGAGCAAACTGGGGATCGACGAGCCTGACCTGACCAAGCTCGAACACTTTATCGGCCCGCCATTGCTGCAAGCCTTCATGCAGTTCTACGACTTCGACGAACCCAAGGCCTGGGAGGCGGTGAACTTCTATCGCGAGCGCTTCAAGGTTACCGGCCTGTACGAAAACCGCGTGTTCGACGGTGTCATGCCATTGCTGGAAACCCTCGAGGGGCAAGGGCGGCAGCTGTATATCGCAACATCGAAGCCGTGGATTTTTGCCCGGGAAATCGCCCGGCACTTCGGTTTCGATCGGCACTTCAAAGTGATTTACGGCAGCGAACTGGACGGCACCCGCACCGATAAGGTCGAGCTGATTGCCCATTTGATGGCCGAAGAACGCCTGGACCCGGCCAGCACACTGATGATCGGCGACCGCAAACACGACCTGATCGGCGCCAGGCGCAACGGTCTGGACGCAGCAGCGGTGGGTTATGGCTTCGGCAGCCACGAAGAATTGAGCGCCGAACAGCCGGCGTATCACTTCGAGACACTGGCCGGGTTGCATCAGGCGTTTTTGCAGCGTTAGTGGAATCGCCATCGCGAGCAGGCTCGCTCCCACAGGGGATCGCGTACCTGCCCAACGCCTCGGTCTAATGTGGGAGCTAGCTTGCTCGCGATGGCGTCAGTTCATCCAGCGCAAATCTCAAAGGGCTGCCAACGCTTTCAATGCAGCCTTGCGCTCTCCAACCGGCAACCTGCCGAGTTTTTCCACGGCGGCGTAGAAAGCCACCCAATTACCATCGACCTGTCTAAACAAAGCGGAAAACGCCGGCACCCATTGGTCATAGAGCCCGAATGGCAGCAGTCGTGCATTGTTCATCGGGGCATTGATCCAGGCATCAAAGCGCTTGTCGCCGGCCCATTGACTGTCGCGCAGGGTTCGATAATCGCTGCGCAAACGGTCGAACTCGGCGGCTTTACGCTGGCGCATCTGTTCGGGCGCCAGGGGCAATGCATAGAGTTTTTCGAGTCGCGTACGGGTGTCCAGAATCAGCCGGGTAAGTTGATCACGTTGCTGCTCTTGAGCCTTGCCGGCCGGCGGTAAGCCGCGCTCCGCGCGCCATTGGCGGGTGCCTTCCTGTTCGACGAAGGTGGCGAAAGATTCGTTGAACTCAGTGTCGTCCTTCACATAAAACCGCTGATGCGCCAATTCGTGAAAAATCAGCGTCGCCAGGCGCTCGTCACCCCAGTTCATCATTGAACTGATGATCGGGTCGTTGAACCAGCCCAGGGTCGAATAGGCTTCAACACCACTGATCGACACGTCCATGCCCTGCAGACGCAGCAGCGCAGCATTGCCTCGCGCGGCGCTCTGGCTGTAGTACCCGCGATAGGCCACGCACCCGGCAATCGGAAAGCAATGATTCTGCGGCTTGAGAGAAAATTCCGGCGTGGCGAACACATTCCACACCACATACGGTCGGCCGATGTCGGCGTAGAGGCGATAACTTTCGTTGTCTGGCAAGTGCAACCGCTGGCTGGCGAACTCGCGGGCCTTTTGTGACTGAGCCAGGCGCGCACGCAGTTTCGCATCACGTGCAGGGTTGGCAATCACCTCGCTCACCGGTTCACGCGCGTGCAGCAATTGCCACTGACCGCTGGCCAACTGGCCGTAGTAACTGACGCTCGAGCAACCGTTCAGCAACAAAAGCAACGCGGCCGGAAACAAAACGCGCAAAACGCGATCAAGTAACCGATGGCTTGAAAGCAGCCTGATCACATCAAATCATCCTTGGGGAGTCTGCCCGCAAGACTATCTCGCCTGACTGGAGCTTCGCTATGCGCGCGTTACTGCTGACTGCAAACCTGCTGATGCTGGCTGGCTGTGTTGGACTGCCTCAACCCGACCCGACACAAGCCTGGATCGACCTCGGCCCCCATCAACATGACACCGTGCTGCAAGCGCAGGAAGTGGACGCCAAGGCCACCGCCGATAAGCGCTACTTCCAGGTTCCACCGGGCAGCCATGAGTTGAAGGTGCGTTATCAGTTCGCGGTAGCACCAACGAATATCGGCCCCGACGCCAAACCGCTGTGGCGCGATTGCCGGTTAAGTGTGAAGTTCAACGACTTTAACGCCGGCCAGCGATATCAACTGCAAGCGGGGAATATCGGCTTCCGGCCGTGGGCCAAGCTCTACGATCAGCAACGCAAAGTCGTTGGCCAAGCGCATCTGGCAGGCTGCCAACGCACCTGATCAGCGCTATGCTTAATGCCTGACCGCTCGGAAATTCATCATGCGCAGGTATTTGCTGTTTTTCGCTATCAGCTCTCTTACTGCCTGTGTGAGCCCGCTGCCCACCGCAAACCCGAACATGGCCTGGGTCGACTTCGCCATGCCGACGCCCGGGGGCAAGGTCCTCATGGCCGAGAGCCTGGACAATAAGCGCCTGAAAGACGGGCGATTCTTCCAGGTCACACCCGGCAGCCATGAACTGAAGGTTCGCTTCGACTTCGAGCTGTTTTACGGAGGTTTTGGCATGCAATTCGACTCGCCAAATCGACTGTGCTATTTGACCGTGCGCTACGATCATTTCGAAGCCGGACAACGTTACCTGCTCGAAGCTCGCTCGCTGACCACCACGCCCAGCGCCCGGCTGTATAACGCCAAGCGCGAGCTCGTCGCCGAAGAGAGTCAGACTTTTTGCATCCCGTAAGACGGATTATCTGTCGTTCTTCTGATAGATGATTTTCTTCGTTCCGCCTTCACACGTGCCGACCACCATGTTCTGGTCGTGCACTTCGTCATTGGTGACGATCTCCAGGGTGTAGGACGATACGTTATTGGCCTGGATCTTGGATTCGATCTCGGCCTTGAGTTCTTCGCAGGATTTGGTTGCCGCCAGGGCCGATGTGGCCAGCACACTGCAGATAACCGCCAAGGCAAAACGTTTCATGGTTGAAGCTCCCTTGAGGCAGCGCGCACAGTCATGCGCTGAAGCTGCTGTCACTTATTCGACCACAGTTTCAGTTCACGAGTTCTGATTTGTAGCAGCTGGCGTGCCAGCTGCTACCAGGGAGCGATCAGCCCACGAGTGTCGCATCAAGCGTGATTTTAGCGTTCAACACCTTGGAAACCGGGCAGCCTACTTTAGCCTTTTTGCTCAACTCCTCGAATTGCTGCTGGCTCGCGCCAGGGATTTTCGCTTTGAGCGTCAGGTGCACGGCGGTGATCGCAAAACCACCGTCGACCTGATCCAGCGTCACCTCGGCCTGGGTGTCGATCGCGTCAGCCTTGAGGCCAGCTTCGCCGAGAATCATCGAAAATGCCATGGAGAAACACCCCGCATGAGCGGCGCCGATCAGCTCTTCCGGGTTGGTACCCGGGCCGCCTTCGAAACGCGCCTTGAAGCCATAAGGTGCATCTTTCAGGACCCCTGTTTCGGTCGAGATAGAACCGAGACCGGTTTTCAGATCACCTACCCAATGTGCCGATGCTTTCTTTTTGATACTCATCTGTGCCTCCTCAAAATCCGGCGCGAGGGTCGCGCCTTCATGGTTTTCGGTTGCCTGGGTTCTGAGGATAGAAGGCTGGGCAAAGTTCATCGTGTCGGATCAAACCGCTTATCTGGTAGGTAAATTCATGTCTGCTATTGAAACTCGGGTATATGCCCACATTGCATAGATCACGCTCATGCATTCGGCAGGTTTTC
Organism: Pseudomonas sp. 05N432; assembly: GCF_056396945.1. Classification (NCBI taxonomy): domain Bacteria; kingdom Pseudomonadati; phylum Pseudomonadota; class Gammaproteobacteria; order Pseudomonadales; family Pseudomonadaceae; genus Pseudomonas; species Pseudomonas sp. 05N432. The sequence continues at coordinate 67,078 of NZ_JBFTMM010000004.1, forward strand.
GTTGGTGAGAAAAGCCTGCGTCCCCCATTGGAGAAGCCGGCTTATGAAACAACTGTCCGATATCAAGTTCTCGACGCTGGACCTGGTGCCCGTTCGCGAGGACGGCAGCCCCGCGCAATCGCTGCGCAATTCGCTGGACCTGGCGCAACACGTGGAGAAGTGGGGCTATAACCGCTTCTGGGTCGCCGAACACCACAACATGGATGGCATCGCCAGCTCCGCGACTTCCGTACTGCTTGGCTATCTGGCCGGCGGGACGTCGAGCATTCGTGTCGGCTCCGGTGGCGTGATGCTGCCCAACCATGCGCCGCTGGTGATTGCCGAACAATTCGGCACCCTTGAAAGCCTCTATCCGGGGCGAATCGACCTCGGTCTGGGTCGCGCACCGGGCTCCGATCAGATGACTGCCCGCGCCTTGCGCCGTGAACGCTCCGGCAGCGCCGACGATTTCCCCGAAGACGTAGCCGAACTGATGCGTTACCTGGGTCCACGTACGCCGGACCAGCGCATTATCGCGATGCCCGGCACCGGCACCCATGTGCCGGTCTGGCTGCTGGGCTCCAGCCTGTTCAGCGCGCAACTGGCCGGCGAGCGCGGTTTGCCTTACGCCTTCGCCTCGCATTTCGCACCGCGTTATATGCATGAAGCGATTCGGGTTTACCGCAATCACTTCAAGCCTTCAGCCGTACTGGATAAACCCTACGTGATGCTGGGCGTGCCGCTGGTAGCCGCCGACACCGACGAACACGCCGATTACCTGGCAACCTCGGTCTACCAACGGATTCTGGCGCTGATGCGCGGCCAAAGCCTGGTTCAGCGGCCACCGGTGAAAACCATGGACGGACTGTGGTTGCCCCACGAGAGAGAGGCTGTCGGTGATTTCCTGGGCCTGGCCATGGTCGGCAGCCCGGCGAAAATTCGCGGCAAACTTGAAGTGCTGATCGAGCAGACCCAAGCCGACGAGTTGATTTTCACCTGTGACCTGTACGAACACGCTGATCGCCTGCATTCCTATGAACTGCTGGCGCAAGTGATGAAGGGCTAAGGCTCGGAAAGCGCCTGCAAAAAAGCCGACGCCATGGCGTCGGCTTTACCTAAACAGCTGACTCAACCTACTTCTTGTAGACGATGACCTTCTTGCCTGCCTCGCATTTTCCGACCACCTTGCCACCCGCGGCCGCGCCTTTATCGACGATTTCCAGCGAATAGTTTTTGGAGCCCTTGGCATCGATTTTTGCCGCAATTTCGCTTTTCAACTCTTCGCACGGCTTGCCCGCCGCAAAGGTTGTTCCCGCAATGCTCAACAAACCCACCGCCAATATAAATTTCTTCATCGGTCACATTCCCTGGTCGGATCAAAAGGGGTAAGCGTTAACACTCGGGCGCCTGACGCCCAAGACGAAGTAGCGCTTCGCCATTCCTATGGCAATCGGCCAGCGCACAAGTTCAGAAGCCTAGCTCAACCTCAGCTATTGGCAATCCGGAACCCGACTTTGAGCGTGACCTGAAAGTGCGCCGCCTTGCCGTCCTTGATGTGCCCGCGGGTTTCGGTAACCTCGAACCATTCCATGAGCTTGATGCTTTTGCTGGCCTCGGCCAATGCGTTGTTGATGGCGTCTTCAATGCTGGTAGGGGACGAGCCAACCAGTTCGACTTTCTTGTAAGTGTGATGGTCAGTCATGGTGTTCTCCTGGAATTGTGATTAGAGCCTAGCAGCGATTGTCGGTATTTCTTCTATCGTTGAAGGTTCAAAATGACTGCACTTTCCCGAACCGCTGGAGTCCCAACCAACACACGCACTCAATCAATGAAGGAGAATCACCATGGCCAACACCTCGTTGCGTAAAGCCTCATTGCAAAGCATGGAAGCCGAGATCGAGAGTCTGCTCAAGTCGCTGGAAAGCTTGAAGAACGATGCCTCGGACGAGTCGCTGAAAACCCTCAAGGCTCTCAAAAGCAACGCCGAGAACGCGCTGAAACACTCGCGCCACCTGCTCAGCGATGCGTACGAAGAAGTCAAAGTCAAAACTCGCGAAACCGGGATCGCCACCCGCGATTACGCCCAGGAACACCCATGGACTACCACCAGCGTCGCGGTCGGTGCCTTGGGTTTGCTGGCCGCATATCTGCTATACAAACGCGGCCATTAAGGCTGGCGCAGCTCGTTTTTCAACCACTGCGCCAACTGCCGAGCGCGCCCGTCTGCGGCGCGCTTGGGTAGCCACAGTGCCAGTTGCGCCGGGGTTTCACTGAAACCCCACGGCGCAACCAGGCGACCGGCCTTCAAGTCCTCGGCCACCAGCGGCTCAGGGGCAATCGCCACGCCCAGCCCGGCCACCGCCGCCTCCAGCAAATAATACAAATGTTCGAAACCCTGCCCGAACTTCAGCGCTTTGGCGTCGAGACCGTTGCGCTGCGCCCAACTGGGCCAGGCTTGCGGGCGTGACGTGGTGTGCAACAAGGATTGGTTGAGCAGCGCAGCGGCTGGTGCCTGGCGCAGGCTGTCGTAACCGGCAAAACGTGGGCTGAGCACCGGACCTATGCGCTCGCTGGCCAATTCATAAACCTGCATGTCCGCAGGCCACGGCGGCTCGGCAAACACCAGCAAGGCATCGAGCCCCGGCCGCCGTGGGTCAAGATCGCCTTCACCCGCCGACAGGTGCAAACGCAAGTCCGGCAGGTCGGCATTCAACCTGCCCAGACGTGGAATGAACCAGCGCGCCAGCAAACTGCCAGAGCAGCCGAGCACGAACGGCGCGTCGGCGTGACCTTGCGTCAGCTCACCGCACACGGTGCGCAAACGCTCGAAGGCCTCGCTGCTGGCATCGCGTAAGCGCACACCGGCATCTGTGAGTTTCAAGCCGCGCCCATCCTTGACGAACAGGCTCATCCCCAGATGCTCCTCCAGCACTTTCAGCTGTCGACTGACCGCACCGTGAGTCACGTGCAGTTGCTCCGCAGCCTGACTGACGCTGTTCAAGCGGGCAGTGGCCTCGAAGGCGCGCAAGGCGTTCAGTGGGGGAAGGTCGTGGCTCATGATATCTGTGAGTTTTCCTGACAGGTTACGGCGATCTTATCGGTTTTCAGCCCGGGACGTCAGGGGTAGAGTGAACGCCATTGCCCTGCTACGAATTAACTTTTTGACATTCAACTGGAGCGCCCCATGACCCAGACTAATCTGCGCAACGGCCCTGATGCCAACGGCCTGTTTGGCGCGTTCGGCGGCCGCTACGTTGCCGAGACCCTGATGCCGTTGATCCTCGACCTGGCCCGCGAATACGAAGCGGCCAAGGATGATCCGGCGTTCAAAGAAGAACTGGCCTACTTCCAGCGCGACTACGTCGGCCGTCCAAGCCCGCTGTACTTCGCCGAGCGCCTGACCGAGTTCTGCGGCGGCGCGAAGATCTACCTCAAGCGCGAAGAGCTGAACCACACCGGCGCGCACAAGATCAACAACTGCATCGGCCAGATCCTGCTGGCGCGGCGCATGGGCAAAAAACGCATCATCGCCGAGACCGGCGCCGGCATGCACGGCGTGGCGACTGCCACCGTGGCCGCGCGCTTTGGCCTCGATTGCGTGATCTACATGGGCACCACCGACATCGAGCGCCAACAGGCCAACGTGTTCCGCATGAAACTGCTGGGCGCCGAAGTGATCCCCGTGGTCGCCGGCACCGGCACTCTGAAAGACGCGATGAACGAAGCCCTGCGTGACTGGGTGACCAACGTCGACAGCACCTTCTACCTGATCGGCACCGTGGCCGGCCCGCACCCTTATCCGGCGATGGTCCGCGACTTCCAGGCGGTGATCGGCAAGGAAACCCGCGAACAACTGCAAGCCAAGGAAGGTCGCCTGCCGGACAGCCTGGTGGCGTGCATCGGTGGTGGTTCCAACGCCATGGGCCTGTTCCACCCGTTCCTCGATGACAAAAGCGTCGAAATCATCGGCGTTGAAGCGGCAGGTCATGGCATCGAAACCGGCAAACATGCGGCCAGCCTGAACGGCGGCGTACCGGGCGTGCTGCACGGCAACCGGACCTTCCTGCTGCAGGACGACGATGGCCAGATCATCGATGCTCACTCGATCTCCGCCGGCCTCGACTATCCGGGCATCGGTCCGGAACACGCCTGGTTGCATGACATCGGCCGCGTCCAGTACACCTCGGTGACTGACCACGAAGCCTTGGACGCCTTCCACAAATGCTGCCGCCTGGAAGGGATTATTCCTGCACTGGAAAGCGCCCACGCCCTGGCCGAAGTGTTCAAACGCGCACCGACCCTGCCGAAAGATCACCTGATGGTGGTCAACCTGTCCGGCCGTGGCGACAAAGACATGCAAACCGTGATGCACCATATGGATCAGTCCCAGCAGGAGAAACACTGATGAGCCGCCTGCAAACGCGCTTCGCCGAACTCAAAGAACAGAACCGCGCCGCCCTGGTGACCTTCGTCACTGCCGGCGACCCGAGCTATGACACCTCGCTGGCGATCCTCAAAGGTTTGCCAGCGGCGGGCGCCGATGTGATCGAACTGGGCATGCCCTTCACCGATCCGATGGCCGACGGCCCGGCAATCCAGCTCGCCAACATCCGCGCCCTTGGCGCCAAGCAGAACCTGGCGAAAACCCTGCAAATGGTTCGCGAGTTCCGCAAAGACAACAACCACACGCCGCTGGTGCTGATGGGTTACTTCAACCCGATCCACTACTACGGCGTACCGCGTTTCATCAGCGATGCCAAGGAAGCCGGTGTCGATGGCCTGATCGTGGTCGACATGCCACCAGAACATAACGCCGAGCTGTGCGACCCGGCGCAAGCGGCTGGCATCGACTTCATCCGCCTGACCACACCGACCACCGACGACGCACGCCTGCCGACGGTACTCAATGGCAGTTCCGGTTTTGTGTACTACGTTTCGGTGGCCGGTGTGACCGGTGCTGGCGCAGCGACCCTGGAACACGTCGAAGAAGCCGTGGCCCGCTTGCGTCGCCACACCGACTTGCCGATCAGCATCGGGTTCGGCATCCGCACACCGGAGCAAGCGGCGTCCATCGCCCGTCTGGCAGACGGCGTGGTGGTAGGTTCAGCGCTGATCGACCACATCGCTAACGCGACCACCCCCGAGCAGGCCATCGACGGCGTACTCGGCCTGTGCTCGGCGTTGTCCGAAGGTGTGCGTAAAGCCCGCGTCAGCTAAGAGTAAAGTTCCTGATACAGAGGAATTAAGTGCCCGGCACCGCAGACTAAATAGCAAGACCCAGGGGTTTGGAACCGAGTTCTGAGCCCCTTTTTTTGCTGTGGATGCTCTGAGGAAGACCCAAATGAAAATGCCCAAACGCTTGATCGCCAGCCTGGGTGTATTGATGCTCGGCGCCACACCCTTGCTCCACGTAAGCGCCGATGAACGTGACGATCATGATCGCGGCGGCCCGCGGTATGAGCATCGCGGCGATGATCACCGCGATCACCGTCCTGAATACAGACGGCCACCTCAGGACTTCGGTCCGGTGCGCGAGGTGATCCGCGTCAACCACGGGTATTTCGTACGCGGTGCGCCACCACCGCCAGGCGTTCGCTGGGTCAGAGGCCAACCTTTGCCGCGCGGCTACTACGGCGAACGCCTGGACAGCCGGGCCCTCGAACGCTTGCCGTATTACCCAGGTTACGAATGGCGACGCATGGGCGGCGACATCGTGCTGATCGCCATAGGCACCGGGGTGGTTTATGAGGTGCTGGAAGGTGTGTTGTATTGAGTGTTGATCAGGGTTTTGTGTAGTCCGAACCACCGCCATCGCGAGCAGGCTCGCTCCCACATTGAAATGCGTTCCTCTGTGGGAGCGAGCCTGCTCGCGATGAGGCCCTGACAGGCCACCCAGCTCTCAAACCTGCTCAAAAAATCGACAAATCCAGTGGCCGAACCGCACCCATCCAGATCGCATGGTCGGTGTGGTCCGCCAGGTCGTCGCCCGTATCCGGGTGCACAAATACCACCAAACCTTTGCGATTAAGCGCCAGCCACGGCAGCACTTCGCCGAGCAGTTCCGGTGCGAAGGCCAGCTGGCAACTCCAGTCGGGGTGTGGACCGACCAGCCGTTCGTGCACCCGGCCCATCTTCAGCGGAAACAGCTGCGCAGCCTGCTCACACAGGGCCCGCGCCTGATCGATGGTGTTCGCGTCAAAGTACACATGGGCGTGATAGCCCTTGATCCGTTGCATAGCGTTCTCGTGTCTCGGGATTCATTCCTCACCCGCAACGCTACACCGCAATCGATGGCAGCGCCAAACCTCTCAGCGACTCCGCGCTGCTGGCCTGTTCGGTCATCAGCCAGTCGACGAACTGCTGGATCAGCGCGCTGCGGCGTTTGCGTTGGGGCAAGACCACGTAATAGCCGAAGCTCGATATCGCCGTCTCGGCAATCGGCCGGCACAACAAGCCTTGCGCCAGCAAGTTATCCACAAGGTGCCGCCAACCAATCGCCACGCCCTGACCGCCAATCGCTGCTTGAATCAACAGTGTGTAGTTGTCGAAACGCAGTTGCCCCGGTGCCGGTGGGGTCGCGATGCCCAAGGTGCGGAACACGCCGCTCCAGTCGAACCAGTGGCTGCTGTTTTCGCCGCGTAAATGCAGCAGCGGTAATTCCTGCAAAGCATGGGCGGGTAGGGGCACCACGCGGTCTTTGAGCAGCAGCGGGCTGCACACCGGGAACACTTCTTCGCTGAACAGCCAATGACTTTCGCCCTGCTTGAAACGCCCATCACCAAACAGCACAGCCACGTCGATGTCAGTGCGCAGCATGTTGTGGCTGCGTTCGCTGGTGACCAGGCTGACGTCCACCTGCGGATTGGCTTGGTGGAAGCGGTGCAGACGCGGCATCAGCCAATACGCGGCGAAGGCGAAGTCGGTGGCCACCTGCAACACCTCGTGCTGATGCTGGGCGCTGATCGCATTCAGCCCGGCGTCGATGCTCTGCAAACCGGCCTGCACCTGCTCGAACAGAATCGCTCCGGCTTCAGTCAGCTCGATGCCACGGTAGATGCGGTCGAACAGCCGCGTGCCAAGTTGCTCCTCCAGCCGTTTGAGCTGCTGGCTGACGGCGGGCTGCGTGGTGCCGAGCTCCACCGCCGCAGCAGTGAAGCTGCGGTGACGTGCAGCGGCCTCAAAGGCGCGGAACAGGTCCAGGGACAAATCACCAAGGGCGTCATACATAAGCTGTGCTTATCCTAGTCATTGCCGGGCGTGGGCTTTACCGCGAAGTGTGTGGGCTACATCCTCGATCACAGCACTTTCGCATAACTGCTCACTATGGAATGCCGCGATCTCATGAAGCGCAAGAACATTCTTTTCATCATGGCCGATCAAATGGCCGCGCCCCTGCTGCCATTCTACGGTTCATCGCCGATCAAGCTGCCCAACCTGAGCCGCCTGGCCGCGCAAGGCGTGGTGTTCGACGCCGCGTATTGCAACAGCCCATTGTGCGCCCCTTCGCGTTTCACCCTGGTCAGCGGCCAGTTGCCAAGCAAGATCGGCGCCTACGACAACGCGGCGGATTTTCCGGCAGACGTGCCGACCTATGCCCACTACCTGCGACGCCTCGGCTACCGAACTGCGCTGTCCGGCAAGATGCATTTCTGTGGTCCGGATCAGTTGCATGGCTACGAAGAACGCCTAACCAGCGACATCTACCCGGCTGACTACGGTTGGGCAGTGAACTGGGATGAACCGGACGTACGCCCGAGCTGGTATCACAACATGTCCTCGGTGCTGCAGGCCGGGCCCTGCGTGCGCACCAATCAGCTGGATTTCGACGAAGAGGTAGTGTTCAAGGCCCAGCAGTACCTGTTCGATCACATCCGCGAAGAGGGTGACCAGCCGTTTTGCCTGACCGTGTCGATGACTCACCCACACGATCCGTACACCATTCCCAAGGCCTTTTGGGATCTGTACGACGACCAAGACATCCCGTTGCCGGAAACGCCTGCGCAAACCGATCTCGATCCGCACTCCCAGCGTCTGCTCAAAGTGTACGACCTGTGGGACAAGCCGCTGCCTGTGGATAAGATTCGCGATGCGCGGCGCGCCTATTTCGGCGCGTGCAGCTATATCGACAGCAACGTCGGCAAACTTCTGCAAACCCTCGAGGATACGGGGCTGATCGACGACACCATCATCGTCTTCTCCGGCGACCACGGCGACATGCTCGGCGAGCGTGGGCTCTGGTACAAAATGCACTGGTTCGAAATGGCCGCCCGCGTGCCGCTGCTGGTCAGCGCACCGGGGCAGTTCGCCGCTGGGCGAGTCGGCGCTGCGGTGTCCACCGCCGACCTGCTGCCGACCCTGGTGGAACTGGCCGGAGGCACGTTGGAACCCGGCTTGCCACTGGACGGTCGCTCGCTGGTGCCGCACCTGCAAGGGCAGGGCGGACACGACGAAGTGTTTGGTGAATACATGGCCGAAGGCACCATCAGTCCACTGATGATGATCCGCCGTGGCGCGTACAAATTCATCTACAGCGAAGACGACCCGTGCCTGCTCTTCGACGTGCACAACGACCCGCATGAACAGGAGGAACTCAGCCAATCCACGCAACATCGTCAGTTGTTCGACGATTTTCTCGCCGAAGCACGGGCTAAATGGAATATCCCGGAAATCCACCAACAGGTGCTTGCCAGCCAGCGTCGACGACGTTTCGTCGCCCAGGCGCTGACCCTCGGCAAGCTGAAGAGCTGGGATCACCAGCCGCTGGTGGACGCCAGCCAGCAATACATGCGCAACCACATCGACCTCGATGATCTGGAGCGCAAAGCACGTTATCCACAACCCTGCCAAAACCAATAACGTAAGGGGAAGAACATGCAAAAGTTATCCACAGTACTGACGGCGGGGCTGCTGGCCTTGAGCAGCGTTTCGGCCTACGCCGAGCAGAGTTGCGACACGGTGAAAATGGCGGACCCCGGCTGGAGCGACATTGCCGCGACCAACGCTATCACCGGTTTCCTGCTGGACGGCATGGGCTACAAGGCCAAGGTCGACACCTTGGCGGTGCCGATCACCTTTGGCGGGCTCAAGGACGGCCAGGTCGATGTGTTCCTGGGTAACTGGATGCCGGCGCAGCAGGGCTTCTACGACAAGTTCGTGGCCAATGGCGATGTCACCCAACTGTCGAAGAACCTTGATGGCACCGAGTTCACCCTGGCGGTACCGGACTACGTGTGGGACGCCGGCGTGCATAACTTTGCCGACTTGAACAAATACGCCGACAAGTTCGACAAGAAGATCTACGGCATCGGCTCCGGCGCACCGGCGAACATCTCGCTGCAAGAGATCATCAAGAAGAACGATTTCGACCTCGGCCAATGGAAGCTGATCGAATCCAGCGAACAGGCGATGCTCGCCGAAGTGTCCCGCGCGGTTAAAAAGCAGAAGTTCGTGACCTTCCTCGGCTGGACCCCGCACCCGATGAACGTGCAGCTGAAAATGCATTACCTGAAGGGCGGCGAGAAGTACTTCGGCGACACCGGCAGTGTCCACACCCTGACCCGCAAAGGTTATGCACAGGCCTGCCCGAACGTCGGCAAACTGCTGACCAACCTGAGCTTCACCCAGGAGATGGAGAACAGCATCATGGCTGAGGTGGTGAACAAGAAGGTCAGCAACGCCGACGCAGCGAAGGCATGGATCAAGGCCAATCCGGCGGTGCTGGACAAGTGGCTTGATGGGGTGAAGACCGTGGACGGGAAGGACGCGTTGCCGATCGTGAAAGCAAAACTTTAACCCTATGTGGGAGCGAGCCTGCTCGCGATGGCGGTGGATCAGTAAACAATGATGCTGAATGTACTGCCGTCATCGCGAGCAGGCTCGCTCCCACAAGGCCACGATCAGTGTCCGGGCCTGATATTCTTTCGCCAAAACCCCAATCAAGAGGCCCCATGGCAATCTCCAGACGCCATAAGCTCTTCCCCTTTCTCAGTTGGCTGCCCCGGCAAACCCGCGCCAGCGTTGGCCGCGACCTTGTCGTTGGCCTTAGCGGGGCGATTCTTGCGTTGCCGCAGTCCATTGCCTACGCCCTGATCGCCGGGTTACCCGCCGAATACGGCTTGTACGCTGCCATCATCCCGGTGTTGATTGCCTGCCTCTGGGGGTCGTCCTGGCATTTGATCTGTGGCCCGACAGCCGCGATCTCTATCGTTCTTTACGCCAGCGTCAGTCCCTTGGCCGTGCCCGGTTCCCAGGACTACATCACGCTGATCCTGCTGCTGACCTTCCTCGCCGGTATTTTCCAGTGGCTGCTGGGCATGTTGCGCTTTGGCGCGCTGGTGAACTTTGTCTCGCACTCGGTGGTGCTGGGTTTCACCCTCGGTGCGGCGGTGGTGATCGCCCTTGGGCAGTTGCCGAACCTGTTGGGGCTGGACCTGCCGAATCAGGCCACGGCGCTGAACAGCCTGGTGTCCTTGATCGGCGACATCGGTGCGCTGGATAAACCGTCGCTGGTGCTGGGCCTTGGCACACTGGCGGTAGGTATTGTGCTGAAACTGCTATTGCCACGCTGGCCGAGCCTGTTGATCAGCCTGATCTTCAGCGGCCTGTTGGTGTGGCTGTGGCCGTCGATGTTTGGCCATGTGAAGCTGGTCAGCTCGTTCGTGGGCCGATTACCGCCATTCAGCCCGTTGCCGCTGGATCTGGACCTGGTGTTGCGCCTGCTGCCCAGTGCGGTGGCAGTCGGCATGCTCGGGCTGGTGACCAGCCTGTCGATTGCCCGCTCCTTGTCGCAACGCTCGCAGCAGTTACTCGATGCGAATCAGGAGGTCCGCGCGCAGGGGCTTTCGAACATCGTCGGCAGCTTTTTCGCAGGCTCGCTGTCAGCTGGCTCCTTTACCCGTTCAGGATTGAGTTATGAGGCAGGTGCCTGCTCGCCACTGGCCGGGGTGTTCTCGGCGCTATGGGTGGCGCTGTTTGCGCTGACCGGGGCGACGCTGATAGCGCATATCCCGATTCCGGCCATGGCGGGGAGCATTTTGCTGATTTGCTGGGGATTGGTGGACCATCGCGGCATTCGCGCCTTGTTCCGGGTCAGCCATGCCGAATTCGCGGTGATGGCGCTGACGTGCGTCGCCACCTTGCTGCTGGAGCTACAAACGGCGATCTACGCCGGGGTGTTGGCCTCGCTGTTTTTCTACCTCAAACGCACCTCTCAACCCCGCGTGCAGCAGTGGCGCGTAGGTGATGAAGAGATTCTACGGTTCGGCGGCTCGATCTTCTTCGGCGCCAGCCACTACCTGCAAGTCCGCCTGCAACGCACTCAAGGCTTGAAGGTGGTGATCGAAGGGCAGTACATCAATTTCATCGACTATTCCGGCGTAGAGATGCTGCACCAGGAAGCGCGACGACTGCTCAGAGAAAACCGCAGCCTGATCCTGCGCCGGGCGCGGGGGCATGTGGTCGAGGAGTTGATAAAGCTCGAAGGGCCGGAGAAATGCCCGATCCGGTTTGAGGATTGAAACACGCAAATACCACGTCGAGCCCACCCCCTGTGGCGAGGGAGCAAGCTCCCTCGCCACAAAAGCCTAGAGCGCCAACTGGCGACGGAGCTCGGCCAGCACCGGTGCGGTGTCCGGGCGTACGCCGCGCCACAGGAAGAACGCTTCAGCGGCCTGTTCGGCGAGCATCCCCAAGCCATCCATCGACACTGCGGCGCCGTGTTCGCTGGCCCAGCGGCAGAACGAGGTCGGTTCCTTGCCGTACATCATGTCGTAGCAAACGGTCTTGCCCGGCTCGATCAGGCTGCTGGCAATCGGTGGTACATCGCCTGACAGACTGGCCGATGTCGCATTGATGATCAGGTCCACCGGCTCACGCAACCAGTCGAAACCGCTGGCGGACACCGGGCCGAGATCGGCGAACAGTTCAGCCAGCAACTCGGCTTTTTCCAGCGTGCGGTTGGCGATGATCACCGACGCCGGCTGCTCGGCCAGCAACGGCTCCAGCGCGCCACGCACCGCACCGCCAGCGCCCAGCAGCAGAATGCGTTTACCGCGCAGGCTGAACCCGGCGTTGACCGTCAAATCCCGCACCAGCCCGGCGCCATCGGTGTTGTCGCCCAACAGGCTGCCATCCGCCAGTTTGCTCAAGGTGTTGACCGCACCCGCTCGCTGGGCCCGTTCCGTCAGGCTATTGGCCAGACGATAGGCCTCTTCCTTGAACGGCACCGTGACATTGGCGCCACGACCTTCGCGGAAAAACTCCGTGGCACAACCGGAAAAGTCATCCAGCGGCGCCAGCAAGGTGCTGTAGTCCAGTTGCTGAGCGGTCTGCTCGGCAAACAGGCGATGGATCAACGGCGATTTGCTGTGGCCAATCGGGTTACCGAATACGACGTAACGGTCCATCAGGATTCCTCGTTCAGACGTTTGCCAACCAATCGCGATCTTGCAGGAAATACTCGGTCAGGCGCGCTTCTTCGCTACCAGGCTCGGGCTTCCAGTCGTAACCCCAACGCACTTGCGGCGGCAGCGACATGAGAATCGACTCGGTACGCCCGCCCGATTGCAGGCCGAACAGCGTGCCACGGTCGTACACCAGGTTGAATTCGACATAGCGCCCACGGCGAAACTCCTGGAACTCGCGCTGTTTCGCGGTAAAGGCTTGTGCTTTGCGGCGCTGAACGATTGGCAAGTAGGCGTCGATGTAGGCATCGCCGATAGCGCGCATGAAGGCGAAGCAGGTGTCGAAGTCCCACTCGTTCAGGTCATCGAAGAACAGACCGCCGATGCCACGGGGCTCGTTGCGATGCTTGATGTGGAAATAGCTGTCGCACCAGTCTTTGTAACGGCTGTAGACGTCTGGTCCAAAAGGCTCGCAGGCCTTCGCGGCCACCCGGTGCCAATGCACGCAGTCGTCTTCATTGCCGTAGTAAGGGGTCAGGTCGAAACCGCCGCCGAACCACCAGACCGGTTCTTCGCCTTCCTTCTCGGCGATGAAAAAGCGCACGTTGGCGTGGGACGTCGGCACATGCGGGTTGTGCGGGTGAATCACCAGCGACACGCCAAGAGCCTCGAAGCCGCGCCCGGCCAGTTCCGGCCGATGGGCGCTGGCGGACGGCGGAAGACCACTGCCAAAGACGTGGGAAAAGTTGACTCCGCCCTTCTCGATGACCGCGCCGTTTTCAATCACCCGCGTGCGACCGCCACCACCGGCAGGCCGGGTCCAGGCGTCTTCAACGAAACGAGTGCCACCGTCTTCGGCTTCCAGCGCAGCACAAATGCGGTCTTGCAGGTCGAGCAGGTAGGCTTTTACGGCCTCGGTGCGGGTAGTCATGGCATCACCTTGAATCGGGCAAAGCTACGCGGCGCACGATCAGAACGGCGGCCGGCGCAAATGGGCGCGTAGCATAACACTGCACTCGTGACCGTCGCAGTTGACGAAGATCAAGCTTAGGAGTCCGATAGGGGCCTTCGCCGAAAGACCGACGGCAAACACACCAAGGAGAGTGCAGATGGCCAAACGTATCCAGTTCCGTGCCCATGGCGGCCCCGAAGTGCTTGAGTATGTGGATTATCAGCCTGCCGAGCCGGGCCCCCAGCAAGTACGCGTCAGCAACAAGGCTATCGGTCTGAATTTCATCGACACCTATTACCGCAGCGGCCTCTACGCGCCGCCCGCCCTGCCATCGGGCCTGGGCGCGGAAGGCGCGGGCGTGGTTGACGCGGTGGGCAGCGACGTCACGCGTTTCAAGGTCGGTGACCGCGTGGCCTACGGCAGTGGCCCACTGGGTGCTTACAGTGAGATGCATGTGTTGCCGCAAGACAATCTGGTGCATCTGCCGGACGCCATCAGTTTCGAACAGGCCGCGGGCGTCATGCTCAAGGGCCTGACCGTGCAGTACCTGTTGCGTCAGACCTACGAACTCAAGGGTGGCGAGACCATCCTGTTCCACGCCGCTGCCGGTGGTGTCGGTTCGCTGGCCTGCCAATGGGCCAAGGCCTTGGGCGTGAAGTTGATCGGTACCGTCAGTTCGCCGGAAAAAGCCGCACTGGCAAAATCCCTCGGCGCCTGGGCAACCATCGACTACAGCAAGGAAAACGTCGTACAGCGCGTGCTGGAACTGACTGACGGCAAAAAGGTGCCGGTGGTCTACGATGGCGTTGGCAAGGACACCTGGCTGACTTCGCTCGACTGCGTAGCGCCACGCGGGCTGGTGGTGAGTTTCGGCAACGCATCGGGCGCAGTGGACGGCGTCAACCTGGGGATTCTCGCGGCGAAGGGCTCGCTGTACGTGACCCGGCCAACCCTGGGGACTTACGCCAACAACGCTGAAAACCTGCAAACCATGGCCGACGAGCTGTTCGGGATGATCATCAGCGGCCAGTTGAAAGTGGACATCAACCAGCGTTATCCACTGGCTGACGCGGCTAAGGCGCAGATTGAATTGTCGGCGCGGCGTACTACCGGGTCGACGGTGCTTTTGCCTTAAGGTTTATGGTGTCTGTCAGACCCTCATCGCGAGCAGGCTCGCTCCCACAGTAGATCTTTAGTGAACACAAAATTTGTGTACGACATAGGTCCAGTGTGGGAGCGAGCCTGCTCGCGATGGGATCACCTCGGTCTCAAGCCGGGCGCACCACATTGCCGGTCGCCAGATCTCGAATCAGGCTCGGGTTTTTACGTCCGCCCAGATTCCCGCCCAACACCAGGTCGATCTGTCCGCGGAAATACTGCTCGACGCGAATTCGCGAACGCGCTGCCGGCCGGCCTTGCAGGTTGGCTGAAGTCGACACCAATGGCCCGACCAACGCACACAAATCCCGCACCTGAGGGTGATCGCTAACCCGCAACGCCACGGTCTCATGCACTCCGGTGATCCATTGCGGCAGCATGTTTTGATGGGGCACCAGCCAGGTGTTCGGCCCCGGCCAGGTGCTGGCCATGCGATCCATCCACAGCTCCGGGAAGTCTTCGAACAGGAAGTCGAACTGGCGAATATTGTCGGCAACCAGGATCAGGCCCTTTTCCACCGAACGGCCCTTGATCGCCAGCAAGCGATACACCGCCTCTTCGTCCCAAGGGTCGCAACCCAGACCCCAGACAGCTTCGGTTGGGTAGGCAATCACCGCCCCTGCGCGAATAGCTTGTGCGGCTTGTTGCACACGCCAACTGTTGACCATTACCGACTCTCCAAAATAAGGCTGTGCGCAGTTTACCGATCTTTCATGAACCTAGCTTACGCGCGCAAACCAGCGTCCGCCTTCACTCACTGCTCGACCCTCCATTTCAAGCTCCGTCAGCGCCGCCAATACCTTCGGCAACGCCCATCCCGCCGCGTCGGCCAAGGCCTCGCTGGTATGCGGGGCGGCAAACAGCAGGCACAGCAACGGATGATCGACGGGCGCCGCAGCGTCTGTGGATAACGGCAGATTCTGCCAACCGCGCAGGCCTTCGAGGATATGTTCGATGGTTTCCACCAATACCGCGCCGTCACGGATCAACTGGTGGCAACCACGAGCCCCGGGGTGATGGATCGATCCTGGAATGGCATACACCTCGCGTCCCTGTTCCGCCGCCAGCCGTGCAGTGATCAGCGAGCCGCTGGCGACACTGGCCTCGACCACCAGCACGCCGAGGGATAAACCGCTGATGATCCGATTGCGCCGCGGGAAGTTGCTGGCCTGCGGTCCGGCGTCCAGCGGGAACTCGGAAACCACTGCACTGCCTTGCGCAATCATCGCGTCGGCAATTCGCCGATTGCGCTGTGGATAAAAATTTTCCAGACCGGTGCCGAGCACTCCGACGGTCTGCCCACCGACGTCCAGCGCGGCTTGATGCGCCGCCGCATCGATCCCCAATGCCAGACCGCTGGTGATGACAAAACCGGCGCCCGCCAGGCTGCGGGAAAACGCCGCGGCGGTGTCCGTTCCCGGCCTCGATGCGCGTCGGCTGCCAACCATCGCCAACTGCGGCTTTTCCAGAATGCCCGGATCGCCCGCGACAAACAGCAGCGGTGGTGGATCACTGATTTCTGCCAATAGTGCCGGGTAGCCCGGCTGGTCAAACATCAGTAAATGCTGGCCCTCACGCTCTAGCCAGGCCAATGCGTGGTAGGCGCCGTCGCGAATTTCAGGGCTACGCCTGGCCTCGGCACTTGCCGCTGGCACCCCCAACGCACGCCAGGCAGAGGCCGGTGCGCTGATGGCTTTCGAGGCTGAACCAAAGGCTTCGAGCAACTTTTGAAAACGTCGAGGGCCGAGCTCCGGAAGACGATGCAAACGCAAACGCGCTTCCAGTTCCGCGGGTGAAACCTGCGTAGGTGCGAACAGCGGCATAAGATCATCCTTGATCGTTATTGGTCGTGTTGAATCAGCAACAAGCTGTGGATAAGTCTGTTGGTAACTTGTTGAGTCTTTTACGGATTACGCACCTTGTCCATCACAGCCAGGGAGCGCGAAGCATTGAGTACCAAGCCATAACTGAGCTTTTCATAGGTGCGAAAGATCATCAGCAAACCGGCGCGCTCATCCGGGATTTTCACCTGCTCGCCCGTAACCCGGTCACGCACGGTTTCACCGGTTTTCATTACCACCAGCACGTTGCCTTCGGCCAAGCCGTCGCGCTGGCCCTTGTTCAAAGTAACCACATCGAGCGCACCGATCTGCGTAACCCCCCGTGGCACGTCGATGATCAAGCCATGAATATCGGTTTTCGGCGCGCTGGGCATGAAGGTCGAGTTGATTGCCCGTTCTTCGCCGCTGAACAAACGATCGCCGAGTCGAACCTCTTGAGTGGTGCGTTGCAAGGCGAGGGTGGCGACATCGCCTTCAGTGGCGATGATCTCGCCGCCGCCGATGTCGTCGGCGTTGATCCCCAGAAACTCTTTGCTTTGCGGGTCGCTGTAGACCTTGCCCTGACGGAAAATGCCGTACACCGAATGCTCCGGGTCGAACTTGCCGCGTGCGTAGATGCGATCGCCCATGCCGCTGAGTACCCGTTCGGCGTCGCCGGCAACGATGTACGGCGCCTTGTTGAAGTCTTCGACGTTGTCGATGATGCGGTTGCTCAACAGGAAACTGTTGATCGAGCGCAGCGGAATACTCGGAATGGCGTCGGCCATCGGCGTGCTGCGCACTTGTGGCGAAAGCTTGATAGTGCCGCGTGAAGCCCCGCGATTGAGGGTCAGGCGCGGTTGCCCGTTGATATAGACCAGCGACAGCGAGTCGCCAGGATAGATCAGGTTGGGGTTTTCGATTTGCGGGTTGGCCTGCCAGAGTTCGGGCCATTTCCAGGGTTCGCGAAGGTATTTCCCGGAGATGTCCCAAAGTGTGTCGCCCGCCACCACCGTGTAATGCTGTGGAAAACCTTCCTTGAGTTGCACTTGTCCGTGTGCCAAACCGGCCGAGGCCAGAAGCAGCAAGGCGAGTAGTGATTTCCTCATGCGGTGAATCCCTTTATTATGTGCATTCGAGTAGAACGCCAGAGCCCTCGTGGCCCACTCCCCCCTTTCTTAATGAAAAGAAGGGAGCTACGTTTTACAACGGTAGCCTGCATCTTCGGACCCGCCAGGCCATCGGCCCAGACTTTACTTCACACGTGCAGCAATTACGCTTATGGCTATTTTGAACATCCTCGAATTTCCCGACCCGCGCCTGCGTACTATCGCCAAACCGGTGGCCGTAGTGGACGACGAAGTGCGGCAGTTGGTCGATGACATGTTTGAAACAATGTATGAAGCACCCGGCATCGGCCTTGCGGCGACCCAGGTCAACGTGCACAAACGTATCGTGGTCATGGACCTTTCCGAAGACCGCAGCGAACCTCGGGTGTTCATCAACCCCGAGTTCGAAGTCCTGACCGACGAAATGGGTCAGTACCAGGAAGGCTGCCTTTCGGTACCGGGCTTCTACGAAAACGTCGACCGTCCGCAACGCTTGAAGATCAATGCCCTGGACCGTGACGGCCAGCCTTTTGAACTGATCGCCGAAGAACTGCTGGCGGTGTGCATTCAGCACGAATGCGACCACCTCAACGGCAAATTGTTCGTCGATTACCTGTCCACGCTCAAACGCGACCGGATCAAGAAGAAGCTGGAAAAGCTCCATCGCCAGAACGCTTGATGCCCTTCCAAAGGCTTGCTGCGGCAAGCCTTTTTCTTTTCCGCGTGTTTCCAACCGAGAATTCCCATGACTGAGCCACTGCGCATCGTCTTTGCCGGCACCCCCGAATTTGCCGCCGAACACCTCAAGGCCCTGCTCGACAGCCCTTATGAGATCGTTGCGGTCTACACCCAACCGGATCGCCCGGCGGGTCGTGGGCAAAAGCTGATGCCGAGCCCGGTCAAGCAGTTGGCTCTGGAGCACAACATCCAGGTGCTGCAGCCACCAACCCTGCGCAACGCTGAGGCCCAGGCCGAACTGGCCGCGCTCAAGCCGGACCTGATGGTCGTCGTGGCCTATGGTCTGATCCTGCCGCAAGTGGTGCTGGATATTCCGCGTCTGGGTTGCATCAACAGCCACGCCTCGTTGCTGCCACGCTGGCGCGGTGCGGCGCCGATCCAGCGCGCCGTCGAAGCGGGCGACGCTGAAAGCGGCGTGACCGTGATGCGCATGGAAGCCGGCCTCGACACCGGGCCGATGCTGCTCAAGGTCACCACACCGATCAGCGCTGATGACACCGGTGGCAGCCTGCATGACCGTCTCGCCGAGATGGGCCCGCCAGCAGTGGTTCAGGCGATTGCCGGGCTGGCCGCCGGTACGCTGGAAGGCGAAGTGCAGGACGATAGCCTCGCTACTTATGCGCACAAACTGAACAAAGACGAAGCGCGCATCGACTGGAGCCGCCCAGCGGTTGAGCTGGAGCGTCTGGTTCGCGCGTTCAATCCGTGGCCGATCTGCCACAGCACGCTCAATGGCGAAGCCTTGAAAGTACTCGCTGCCAGCCTCGCCGAAGGCAAGGGCGCACCGGGCGAGATCCTCGGCGCCAGCAAAGACGGCTTGATCGTCGCCTGCGGTGAACAGGCGCTGTGCCTGACGCGCCTGCAATTGCCTGGTGGCAAGGCGCTGAACTTCAGCGACTTGTTCAACAGCCGTCGTGAGAAATTTGCCGTTGGCACCGTCCTGGGCCAAGCGGTGGACGCCCAATGAACCCGCGTCTGGCCGCCGCCAAGGCCTTGGCCGCCGTCCTTAACGGCAAGGCTTCGCTGAACAGTTCGTTGCCGACGCAACTGGACAAGGTCGAAGACCGCGATCGCGGTTTCACCCAGGACCTGGCCTTCGGCACCGCGCGCTGGCAACCGCGCTTGTCGGCACTGGCGGCCAAGCTGCTGCAAAAGCCTTTCAAAGCCGCCGATGCTGACGTCGAAGCGCTGTTGTTGGTCGGCCTTTACCAGTTGCTGTACACACGTGTCCCGGCCCACGCCGCCATCGGTGAAACCGTGGGCTGCGCCGACAAGCTGAAAAAGCCTTGGGCCAAAGCCCTGCTCAACGCCGTGCTGCGCCGTGCCCAACGTGAAAGCGAAGCCCTGCTGGCCGAGCTTGAGCACGATCCGGTGGTGCGCACCGCGCACCCGCGCTGGCTGCAAAAATCCCTCAAGGCGTTCTGGCCTGAACAGTGGGAAGCCATTTGCGCCGCGAACAACGCGCACCCGCCGATGATTTTGCGGGTCAATCGTCGTCATCACACTCGCGATGCCTACCTCGCCTTGCTGAGCGATGCCGGTGTCGCGGCCAAACCGTGCGTGTTCAGTCGGGACGGCATCGTGCTCGACACGCCGGGCGATGTGCGCCAACTGCCGGGTTTCGCCGAAGGCTGGATCAGCGTGCAGGACGAAGCTGCGCAACTGGCAGCGGACCTGCTGGACCTGGCACCGGGTCAACGGGTGCTCGACGCCTGCTGCGCACCGGGCGGCAAGACCTGCCACATCCTCGAAGTCGAGCCAAAACTGGCCGGCGTAGTGGCCGTGGACCTGGAAGCCAAGCGTCTGGTGCGCGTGCGGGAAAACCTTGAGCGGCTGGGCCTCAGCGCCGAATTGATCGCCGCCGACGGCCGCGACACCCAAGCGTGGTGGGACGGCAAGCCGTTCCAGCGCATCCTGCTCGACGCGCCCTGCTCGGCGACCGGCGTGATTCGTCGGCACCCGGACATCAAACTGACCCGCCAGCCGGATGACATCGCTGCGCTCGCAGTGCTTCAGGGCGAACTGCTCGACGCGATGTGGCCGACCCTCGACGTCGGCGGCATCCTGCTCTACGCCACCTGCTCGACCTTGCCGACCGAAAACACCGAAGTCATCGAAGCCTTCCTTGCTCGCACGCCGGGCGCTCGTGAACTCGACATCGCCAGCCAGGCCGGCATCAAGCAACCGCATGGCCGCCAGTTGCTGGCGCAAGAGGGCGGTCACGACGGGTTCTACTACGCCAAGCTGATCAAGATTGCCGCCGCACGCGGTTAAGCGGATTTCAAGGGAGTGAGCGGATGAAGATCATCATCCTCGGCGCCGGGCAGGTCGGCGGTACGCTGGCGGAACACTTGGCCAGCGAAGCGAACGACATCACCGTGGTCGACACCGACGGCGAACGCCTGCGTGACCTCGGTGACCGTCTCGATATCCGTACCGTGCAAGGTCGCGGCTCGTTCCCGACGGTGCTGCGCCAGGCCGGCGCCGACGACGCCGACATGCTGGTGGCGGTGACCAACAGCGACGAGACCAACATGGTCGCCTGCCAGGTCGCGCACACCCTGTTCCACACGCCAACCAAGATCGCCCGGGTGCGCGAAGCCGCGTACCTGACCCGCGCCGGCCTGTTCGACAACGATGCGATTCCGGTCGACGTGTTGATCAGCCCGGAACAAGTAGTGACCCACTACATCAAGCGCCTGATCGAGCACCCCGGCGCCTTGCAGGTCATCGACTTCGCCGAGGGCAAGGCCCAGCTGGTGGCGGTCAAGGCCTACTACGGCGGACCGCTGGTGGGGCAGCAATTGCGCCAGTTGCGCGAGCACATGCCGAACGTCGATACCCGCGTGGCAGCGATTTTCCGTCGTGATCGGCCGATCCTGCCGCAAGGCGATACGGTGATCGAAGCCGACGACGAAGTGTTTTTCATCGCGGCCAAAGCGAATATTCGCGCCGTGATGAGCGAAATGCGCCGGCTCGACGAAAGCTACAAACGCATTGTCATCGCCGGTGGCGGGCAGATCGGCGAGCGGCTGGCCGAGGCCATTGAAAGCCGTTATCAGGTGAAGATCATCGAGATGAACCCGGCGCGCTGCCGCTACCTCTCGGACACCCTCGACAGCACCGTGGTGTTGCAGGGCAGCGCCTCGGACCGCGATCTACTGCTGGAAGAGAACATCGCCGACGCCGATCTGTTCCTGGCACTGACCAACGACGACGAAGCCAACATCATGTCGTCGCTGTTGGCCAAACGCCTGGGCGCGAAGAAGGTGATGACCATCATCAACAACCCGGCCTATGTCGACCTGATCCAGGGCGGTGATATCGACATCGCCATCAGCCCGCAACTGGCGACCATCGGCACTTTGCTGGCCCACGTGCGCCGGGGCGATATCGTCAGCGTGCACTCACTGCGTCGCGGTGCGGCAGAAGCCATCGAGGCGATTGCCCATGGTGACGCGAAGTCGAGCAAGGTGATCGGCAAGGCCATCGAAAACATCGTCCTGCCGCCGGGGACTACCATTGGTGCAATCATTCGCGATGAAGAAGTGTTGATCGCCCACGACGACACCGTGATCGAAGCCGGCGACCATGTGATTCTGTTCCTTGTGGATAAAAAGCATATTCGCGATGTGGAGAAGCTGTTCCACGTGGGGTTGAGTTTCTTCTGATCCCAAATCCGCATTGGCCGGGCTGGCTCAATCGCGAGCAGGCTCGCTCCCACAGTGGATCCGGTTGTACACAAAATCGGTGTCCACTGAAGATCACATGTGGGAGCGAGCCTGCTCGCGATAGCGGCCCCACTAAAACAGATCAATCCCTGACACTCCTCAACAAGGAATCCACCCGATGATCGAATCCCTCGAAAAAATGCTCGCCAAGGGTGTGGATAACTCGTTGCTGCGCTTCGGTCTGGGCAAGGGTTATCTGGATCTGGGAGAAAATGCCAAGGCGGCTGAGCATTTCAGCCGCTGCGTGGAATTCGACCCGAAATACTCGGCAGCCTGGAAGTTGCTGGGCAAGGCTTATTTGGCACAGGCAAACCATGCAGCTGCCCGTCAGGCCTGGGAGCAAGGCCTGGAAGCAGCTCGCGCGCATGGCGACAAGCAGGCGGAAAAGGAAATGACGGTGTTTCTGAAGAAGCTTGACCGGTCAGGCAACTGATCAAAAAACGCTCAACTCAAAGGTAACGCAGGCCGATGCCTTCCGCGTCGACCTGCACCACTTCCATGCGCACTCGCGGCGCACCGCACGGCAACCCCTGCACCTGACCATAGACGACCGCGCCCTTGGCCAACGCCGCAAGCGTCGGATGCTTCACGTAGACGCCACTGGCAGAAAGGTTGCGAGTCTGGCCCAGGCACTCGCCGAAGCTCTCGTGCTGGATCTTGATTCGAAATGACTTACGGTGTTCGGACATCTTCTGCGCCCTTGATTGAACGGTTGTGGATAACCCCAGCCCAAGGTTATCCACAGATCATGCCAGCCGGATCAATACCAGCGTGCTTCGCCCGGCGGGCGTTTCTTGAAGCGCTTCATGCTCCACATGTATTGGCTCGGGTAAGCCCGCACATATTTCTCGACGATCTGGCTCATGGCCGCGCAGGACGTCTCGGTATCGGTGCTGTACATGGCCTCGGGCGCAGCTTCCAGGATCACTTTGTAGCCTGAACCGTCCGGCAGGCGCAGGGCGTGCAGGAAGACGCCGACCGCTTTGCCGCCCGCCAGCATGTTCGGCACGAACTTGCTGGTCAAAGCCTTGGTGGCGAAGAAGGGCACAAAGATCCCGGCGGATTCGGCCGGTTCCGGGTCAGCCGGAATCCCCACTGCACCACCTTTGCGCACTTCCTTGATGACACTGAGGATGCCTTCCTTGGTGGACGCCGCCACGCGGTTGCCCAATTGCACCCGCTGTTTGCGCAGCAATTCATCCACCGCCTTGAGCTTGGGCGGACGGTAGAAAATGATCGGTTTGCACTGGCTGCAATAGAAGTGGTTCAACACTTCCCAGTTACCCAGGTGACTGGTGATGCCGACCACGCCTTTGCCGGAAGCCAGCGCGTCCTTGAGCACATCGAGGCCTTCGACTTCACGCACCAGATCGATGGAGCGCTGGGCCGGCCAGATCCAGGCGCAGGCGCTTTCGGTCAATGATTTGCCGATGTCCATCAGGCTCTGTCCAACTAAACGCTCGCGCTCGGCGGCGTCCATTTCGGGGAAGCACTTGGCGAGGTTGATGCGCACTACGTCGCGGGAACGGTTAGGGGTTTTCCACATGACCCAGCCAATCGCCGCGCCTACCGTTTGCACCGCCCGCCACGGGAGCAGGGCAAACAACCGCAGAGCGCCTACCAGCAAGGCGCCTTTAAACTTATCCACAGGTCACTCCTGATCTTCTGAACCGACGTCATGAACCTTGTCGCGAGCCGGCTATTCTAACCGCCCACTGCGCAAGATGGCGTAACGATCACAATCGGTGGTGTGATCCATGACCATGCCCGAGGCCTGCATCAAGGCATAGCAGATGGTCGGGCCGACAAACGTGAAGCCGGCTTTTTTCAGACCTTTGCTCATCTCCACGGCGGCCGGCGTCACGGCCGGCACTTCGCTGCGATCCTTGAAATGATTGATCTGCGGGACGCCGCCGACAAACGACCAGAGCAGTTCCACCGGGTCCTCCAGCGCCATCCAGGCCTGGGCGTTGCGCCGTGCGGCGTTTAGTTTCAGACGGTTGCGGATGATCCCCGGATCGAGCATCAAATCGTCGATTTCGGCGTCGCTCATCTGCGCCACCCGCTGCACATCGAAGCCGAACAACACCTCACGGTAGCGCTCGCGCTTCCTCAGCACGGTGATCCAGGACAGGCCGGCCTGGAACCCTTCGAGCAAAAGCAACTCGAACAAGCGCTGCGCATCGCGTAGCGGTACGCCCCACTCCTGATCGTGATAAGCCATGTACAGCGGATCTTCGGAACACCAAAAGCAGCGTGGCATAAGGCTCCAGGGGGCGTGCGGACGAATGAATCGGGTATACTCCCGCTCTTTAAATCGCAGCCCAAGAAACAGGTGAATTTCGTGAGCCAGCCTACGCCAGCCGTGCGTACCTTCCAAGACTTGATCCTCGCCCTCCAGCAATACTGGGCCGAGCAAGGTTGTGTGGTACTTCAGCCCTACGATATGGAAGTAGGCGCCGGCACTTTCCATACTGCCACGTTCCTGCGCGCCATCGGCCCGGAAACCTGGAACGCCGCTTATGTGCAGCCCAGTCGTCGCCCGACTGACGGCCGCTACGGCGAAAACCCGAACCGTCTGCAGCACTACTATCAGTTCCAGGTAGTTCTGAAGCCGAACCCGGACAACTTCCAGGAACTGTACCTGGGCTCCCTCAAGCACGTGGGCCTGGACCCATTGGTGCACGACATCCGTTTCGTCGAAGACAACTGGGAATCGCCGACCCTCGGTGCCTGGGGCCTGGGCTGGGAAGTCTGGCTCAACGGCATGGAAGTAACCCAGTTCACCTACTTCCAGGCGGCGGGCGGCATCGAGTGCTACCCGGTGACCGGCGAGATCACCTACGGCCTCGAGCGTCTGGCCATGTACCTGCAAGGCGTGGACTCGGTCTACGACCTGGTCTGGGCTGACGGTCCGTTCGGCAAAGTGACCTACGGCGATGTGTTCCACCAGAACGAAGTGGAGCAGTCGACCTACAACTTCGAACACGCCAACGTCGAGAAGCTGTTCGAACTGTTCGATTTCTACGAAAGCGAAGCCAAGCGCCTGATCGAACTCGATCAACCGCTGCCGCTGCCAAGCTACGAAATGGTCCTGAAGGCCTCGCACACCTTCAACCTGCTGGATGCACGCCGGGCGATCTCGGTGACTGCGCGTCAGCAATACATTCTGCGTGTTCGCACCCTGGCGCGTTCCGTTGCGCAAGCCTACCTGCTGGCTCGCGCCAAGCTGGGCTTCCCGATGGCGACCCCGGATCTGCGTGATGAAGTGTTGGCTAAGCTGGAGGCTGCACAATGAGTGCTCAAGATTTCCTGGTTGAACTGGGCACCGAAGAGCTGCCACCCAAGGCCCTGAACACCCTGGCCGAGGCGTTCCTCGCCGGTATCGAGAAGGGCCTGCTGGCCGCTGGCCTGGGCTTTGAAGCCAAGCAGGTCTACGCCGCACCGCGTCGTCTGGCCGTGCTGATCACCAAACTGGCCACTCAACAACCGGATCGCAGCATCAACCTCGACGGCCCGCCACGTCAGGCCGCGTTCGATGCCGAAGGCAATCCGACCCAGGCCGCCCTGGGCTTCGCCAAGAAGTGCGGCGTAGAGCTGAGCGAAATCGATCAAAGCGGGCCGAAGCTGCGTTACAGCCAAAGTATCGCCGGCAAGCCGACCGTCAGCCTGTTGCCGACCATCGTCGAAGACTCGCTGAACGACCTGCCTATCCCGAAGCGCATGCGTTGGGGTGCTCGCAAGGAAGAATTCGTTCGCCCAACCCAATGGCTGGTGATGCTGCTCGGTGACCAGGTCATCGATTGCACCATCCTCGCCCAGAAGGCCGGTCGCGACTCCCGTGGCCACCGCTTCCACCACCCGGAAAGCGTGCGCATCACCTCGCCAGCCAACTACCTGAACGACCTGCGCGCAGCCTACGTACTGGCCGATGCCAATGAGCGCCGCGAGCTGATCAGCACGCGTACCGCCGAGTTGGCCACTCGTCAGGAAGGGACCGCGATCGTTCCGTCGGACCTGCTCGACGAAGTGACCGCGCTGGTGGAATGGCCAGTACCGCTCGTGTGCTCGTTCGAGGAGCGTTTCCTCGATGTGCCGCAAGAAGCCCTGATCACCACCATGCAGGACAACCAGAAATACTTCTGCCTGCTGGATGCCGACGGCAAGTTGCTGCCACGTTTCATTACCGTGGCCAACATCGAGAGCAAAGACCCGCAGCAGATCATCGACGGTAACGAGAAAGTGGTTCGCCCACGCCTGACCGACGCCGAATTCTTCTTCAAGCAAGACAAGAAGCAGAAACTCGAAGACTTCAACCTGCGCCTGCAAAACGTGGTATTCCAGGAAAAACTCGGCAGCGTCTACGACAAGGCCGAGCGCGTTTCAAAACTGGCCGCATTCATCGCTCAACGCATTGGCGGCAACGCCTCGTGGGCGGCGCGTGCAGGACTGCTGTCGAAGTGCGACCTGGCAACCGAGATGGTCGGTGAGTTCCCGGAAATGCAAGGCGTCGCCGGTTACTACTACGCTCTCAACGATGGCGAGCCGGAAGATGTCGCACTGGCGCTGAACGAGCAGTACATGCCGCGCGGTGCCGGCGCTGAACTGCCGACCACCCTGACCGGTGCGGCCGTGGCCATCGCCGACAAGCTCGATACCCTGGTCGGGATCTTCGGTGTCGGCATGCTGCCAACCGGTAGCAAAGACCCGTATGCCCTGCGCCGTGCTGCGCTGGGCGTGTTGCGGATCCTGATCGACAAGAAGCTCGACCTCGACCTGACCGACGCCGTGGCGTTCGCTGTCAATGCGTTCGGCAGCAAGGTCAAGGCTGCCGGCCTGGCTGATTCAGTGCTGGAGTTCGTCTTCGACCGTCTGCGTGCCCGTTACGAAGACGAAGGCGTGGATGTCGCCACTTACCTGTCGGTTCGTGCCCTGAAACCGGGCTCGGCCCTGGACTTCGATCAGCGCGTACAAGCGGTGGAAGCGTTCCGCAAACTGCCGGAAGCCGCTGCACTGGCTGCGGTGAACAAGCGCGTATCGAACCTGCTGAGCAAAATCGAAGGCAGCGTGCCAAGCACCGTTGAAGCCAAGTACTTCGACAACGCCGCCGAATTCTCCCTGTACTCGGCGATCCAGCAAGCGGATCAAGCGGTGCAGCCAATGGCTGCAGCCCGTCAGTACAGCGAATCGCTGGCACGTCTGGCCGCGTTGCGCGAGCCGGTCGATGCGTTCTTCGAAGCCGTGATGGTCAACGCGGAAGACGCCAAGGTCCGCGCCAACCGTTATGCACTGCTGGCGCGTTTGCGCGGTCTGTTCCTTGGCGTTGCCGACATCTCGTTGCTGGGTTGAGGAGCTGCTGTTGAAACTGCTGATTATCGATCGGGACGGAGTGATCAATTACGACTCCGACGCTTACATCAAGTCGGTGGAAGAGTGGATTCCGCTCCCGGGCTCGATCGAAGCCATCGCGCAGTTGAGCAAGGCCGGCTGGACGGTAGCTGTCGCTACCAACCAGTCCGGCATTGCTCGCGGCTACTACGATGTCGCCACCCTCGACGCCATGCACGAGCGCTTGCGCACGTTGGTGGCAGAGCAGGGCGGCGAGCTCGGCCTCATCGTCTATTGCCCGCACGGGCCAGACGAAGGCTGCGATTGTCGTAAGCCAAAACCCGGCATGCTTAAAACCATTGCCGCACATTACGACGTGGCGCTGACTAATCTATGGTTCGTCGGCGACAGTCTCGGTGACCTGGAGGCGGCAAAGGCCGTCGACTGTCAGCCAGTTTTGGTAAAAACCGGTAAAGGCGAAAAGACTCAGGGCAAGACCCTACCGGTAGGTACTTTGATTTTTGACGATCTGGCGGCGATTGCCGCAGAACTTATCCACAACTAGGGCGATTCTGACATCCTGATCAAGGATTGTTCGGGTGCGCACTTTTAATAGGCAAATGCCGCTATGTCGATCTTGCAGGCAATCAGAACCTTTCTTTTTTACCTGCTGCTGGGCACCAGCTCGTTGCTCTGGTGCAGCCTGAGCTTTTTTATCGCGCCTTTTTTACCGTTCAAGGCGCGCTACCGTTTCATCAACGTCTACTGGTGCCGCTGCGCGCTGTGGCTGAGCAAGGTGTTCCTGGACATTGACTATGAAGTCAAAGGCGCCGAGAACATTCCCGACCAGCCGTGCGTGATTCTGTCGAACCACCAGAGCACCTGGGAGACGTTCTTTCTGTCGGCCTACTTCGAGCCATTGAGCCAGGTGCTCAAGCGCGAACTGCTGTATGTGCCGTTCTTCGGCTGGGCGATGGCCATGCTGCGACCAATCGCCATTGACCGCGACAACCCGAAAGCCGCGCTCAAGCATGTGGCGAAGAAGGGCGATGAGCTGCTCAAGGACAACGTCTGGGTGCTGATCTTCCCGGAAGGCACCCGCGTTCCGTTCGGCACCGTCGGCAAGTTCTCCCGTGGTGGCACGGCGTTGGCGGTCAACGCGCAGTTGCCTGTGCTGCCAATCGCCCATAACGCTGGCAAGTTCTGGCCGAAAACCGGTTGGCTGAAAACACCTGGCACCATCACCGTTGTTATCGGTGCACCGATGTATGCAGAGGGCAGCGGCCCACGGGCGATTGCCGAGCTCAACGAC
This sequence comes from Pseudomonas sp. 05N432, assembly GCF_056396945.1. NCBI lineage: Bacteria > Pseudomonadati > Pseudomonadota > Gammaproteobacteria > Pseudomonadales > Pseudomonadaceae > Pseudomonas > Pseudomonas sp. 05N432. The sequence continues at coordinate 95,606 of NZ_JBFTMM010000004.1, forward strand.
CGCGCTGCGGCCTGGAACGAGCAGACCCAGCGGGACATGGGTTCGCTACCGCCACTGCCTGCTGCGGCGGATAAAGAGACTGTCTGACGTTCTGTGGATAACCTGTGTACCGTTTTGTTGAAAAGCGTCTTATTTGTTAGCTAAATTTATGATTTATATAGATATTTATTAAGCTCATAAAACGCTGAAAAACGTGCATAAGTTTTCACGACGCAAAAAAAAACCGGCTATTTGCGCCGGTTTTTTTATGCCTGTTTCAACCCCCCGGTTATCACGCGATCCGTAGCAGCTGCCGAGCCTGCGAGGCAGCGTTCGGCTCGGTCCGCGCTCGGGCGGAGCAGTCGTAAAATCAGGTAACGCATTCTTTCAGGTAAACCGCATACACAGGATTTGCGAGGACTTCGCCCGATCGCGGTCCGCCTCGAACGCAGCCTCGCAGGCTCGACAGCTGCTACGGAGGGAAATGCTTCACTCCTCCAGCAACGGCAGTTGAACGCTGAACGTCGTACCTTGCCCAACCTGGCTTTCACAGAAAATCCGTCCACCGTGGCGATCCACCACGGCCTTGACCATCGACAACCCCAGGCCCAGTCCCTCACTGCCTTGAGATGAAGCAAAGCGCTTGTACTGGCTGAACAATTCGGGGAGTTCGTCGGCTGAAATACCTTTGCCCTGGTCGGCGATCTCGCAGGTCAGCCAGCCCTGTGCGCAACTCACCCGCACGCTGACCTGCGAACCCGCCGGGCTGTACTTGATGGCGTTTTCCAACAGGTTGAACAGCGCCCGGGTCAGCAACGACTGATCGGCCAGGACCATGCCTTCCGCTTCTTCATCCAGATCGTGCAACAGCTCGATCTGCTTGAGTTGCGCGATACTCATCGCCTGATCAAACGCGTCAAGCACCAGCATCGCGAACATGCTCGGTTCGAACTGGTACGCCTCGGATTCGGCTTTGGCCAGCTGCACAAAGGCCTCGGTCAGGCTCAAGGCTTTGCGTACCTGCAACTCGATCTGGCTGAACAACTGCGCGTCCCCCGTGCCTTGGTGATACTGGACGTCGAGCAAGGCCAGAATCACTGAATGGGGCGCGCGCAGGTCATGGGAAAGAAACCGCAGCAGCACCGCGCGCTGTTCCTCGGCATCGCGCTCGACGCTCAGATCCGTCAGGCTGAGCAACCAGCCAATCGCCGTTCCGCCTTCAGCCGGCAGCAATGGCGCCAGGTCCATACGCAAACTTCGCCCTTGGGTATCGCGAAACTCGTTGGTCTCAAGCGTCGACAACACAGGACTTCCCTGCTCGAGCAGCCCCGGATAACCAATCTCCGAGAGCCGTCGCAGCAGGTCTTCGCCGACCAGATCGCTGCCAAATACCCCCCGCGCATTGCGGTTGGCCAAAAGGATCCGTCCGTTGGGATCGCTGATCAGCGTCGCCACCGGCAGGTATTCCAGACCGTCGGCGATGAACCGTCGGGTATCGCGGGTCCGGCTCATCGCCTGTTCCAGCGCGACGATCTGCCCCTGCAATACATCGCCGGCCGGTGACGGCGTGCGGCGGCGCTCTGGAAACACTTTCGGTTCGCTATCAAGCCGTGCCAGTTCCCAGCCGAAGTAAGCGAGCACTGCGCTCAAGCGTCGCCAGTTCCAGATCAAATACCCCAGCAGCATCCCCAGCAAACTGGCGCTGGGCGACCACCACCAACCGGCGCGGAGCAACAACGCCGAGGCGACCAGTGCCATCGCCATGCAGCCCAGGGTCAACCACAAGGCACGCCGTGGACGGAACAGCAGCAAGGCCAGCAGCAACGCGACGATGGCCGTCGACAACCCGACCGCCCAGCCATCGGCAAGTACCACGATGCTGCGGTGTTGCAGCAAACCATTGAGGATGTTGGCTTGAATCTCGATACCCGGTGTGGTGCCGATGCTCGCCGACTGCGGTGTCACATAGCGGTCGCCCAACCCAGGCGCCGTAGAGCCAATCAGGATCAGGCGATCACGCAGCAGTTCGGGTGGCACTTCGCCCCGCAGCACGCTGACGTAAGGGACGCTGGGGAAACCCGCATTCGCGCTGATAAAGGGAATTCGAATGCCGTTGGTTCGTTGCCAGCCTTGAACCGTCAATGAGAATGGCGAGCCGGGCAGGGAATCCGAGCCATCAGTGGTCATCTCATAAAGCAGCCAGGCCAGTTGCGCCCTTGGGTTGCGCTCAGGGCCTTCGCGCAGGTACACGCTGCGCACGATGCCATCAGCGTCCGCCTCGGCGTTGATATGCCCGATACCTTTGGCACAGAGCCTCAACGGTGCCACGGGTTCGATTTCACCCAGCGGCTGCCCATAACGGGCAACCCCTTCGCGCAGCAAAGGCACGAACACGTTGCCAGCCCGGCATGCAGCGTGTGCCAGGCGCAGGTCGTTGTCGGGAAGTTTGTCTGGCTCGCTGAAAATGACGTCGAACAGCACGCCCTTGGCCTTTGCATCGCTGAGCCGATCCAGCAGGTCGGCGTGCAAGGTTCTCGACCAGGGCCACTGGCCGAGTTGCTGCAAGCTGTAATCGTCGATGGTGACAATAAGGATTCGCGGATCAACGGGTAGCGGACTGAGCCGACGCAGGTTGTCGTACAGCAGATTGCTCAGCGTCAGCCCATGGTTCAAGGACAGAAGCGCCGTCAACGGCAGCAGGATCAGGCTGACCCACAGCCATTCACGGACCATCCGACGAAACAGCTGCTGGGCCTGGGTCGGCCCGCGCCCCTCCTTCCTTGGCCAGTGTTTCATCGACAATGGGCCGAGTCGTTATTGGACACGCGTGGTCCTGGGGTAATAGAAGATGTCATATACCCCGGTCTCTCCCTCAAGCCCCTGCTCATCATACGCAGAGAGTCGAACATGGTAGAAAAACGCCTTCAACCCACTGAAGTTGATCTCTGGCGTGCTGGAAAACTGTTCCTGCTTGATGTTCAGGAAGTCCGTGTCGGTCGCCACTTGCGCCCGGTAGCGCGTGGCCCCGTGCAAGGGTTTCATGATCAACTGCCAGACCGGTGCAGGGCCGGTTTGACCGGTCTGCCCCAACAACTGCGGTGCCGGCAACAGCTCGCTCGGCGTCAGCTTGCCTTCCTTCTGAATGCGTAATCCCTGGCGAGCCATGACCTGCACTTCATCCGCCGGTTTTTCGGCTTTTTTTGCAAGTGGTTTGCCCGTGCGTTTTTTCGGTGGCGCATCAAGGTTTTCACCACGATCGACAGCCACCTGGCCATTCAGCACTTCGATCAGCGATTGCCCATTGTCGTTGTTTCGCACCCGAAAGTGTGTGCCTCGAACCCCAAGTACGCCGACCGGCGTCACGATCTGAAAACGATCATAGTCGCTGGCGCGCTTGATCACATACGACTCGACCTGACCTTGCTCAAGAATCACCTGAGGGATGAGGAGTTCTTCGTTTAATCGCAACGTGACCTGCGAACTGGACGGTAGAACGATGCGTGATCCATCGCCCAGCGACAGGCTGACGAACGCCGAAGGGGAGGTCTTCACGCCTTCCTGCTCGTCAACCGCCATTCCTTCTTCGAGCGCCACCTGATTGCCCTTGCGATCAAGCTTCCAGGCTTCGCCCGTCAGGTGTTCGACAGTGGCGGGCAGGGGTTGTCCACGGCATTGCTGGTTGTCATCGATATACGGCAAGCGCTTTGAGCTGAAGAACGCTGCGGAGGCGCTCTGGGTCAACGGACTCACAAGGCCAATAACCAGAAACAGGCAGGTGCCCAGGTGGCGACAATGCAAAGAAGTCATTTGGCTCATTGGATTCGCTTTTCACGCTTTTATTAGAATCTGGCCGATCATCTGATTCATCAGCCTTACGCACCTTACCCGACAGGGCTCTGCGGCAGATAGCCCACATCTATGCATAACGCCCACATCCATTACAAAAGCAGTCGTGGATATCCATAAAGGCAAACAAATCGAAGAGGGGAGGAGGTGACACATCCGTGTGTCGGAACCGAGTCAGTATCGATCCGGTTTTACAATGTGAGATGGCACTCCTTTTTTTCCCCCTGAACTGCAGACCGCAAGCGAACCGGCGATCGGCGGTCCCGCCAGGTTGGCGATGACACTCCCTGTGTCGGAGCACTTCCGAATGCTCCTGTGCCACTCAACGCTTGAGAATTTACCGACCCCGACGTTCGATGAGGCAATTCTCCACATTTGTTCAGAATTGCCCGAGCCCCCGTTAGAACACCCAGCGCTGCTGCTCTTCAGGAAGCCGCAGTGGCGCCGGTTGCTCGCCGTCTGCGGGAGCGCTCACCGGTGCGAAGCCCCGAGAATCACTGAACGCCACATTCACCACCGCTGGACTGAAATAGCGCTGTGTCACGTGTTCATCCCGTGCTTCGCCGCTCGAATTCACAGCTTGTGAAGCAACCCCCACATAGGCCAAAAATGCCAACGACAGGCAGCGTGTCAGCGCCTTGTCCTTGGTCACCTTCACGATCAGTGCACGAACATTCCGACTGTTCCTCATCGTTGCATCCTCGAGTCTTCGAGCTGATATCTGCCGATAGACGGCCAATTGATATCAGCCTACCCAGACGCAAAGAACCTGGAGCAATTCACCACAATTGTTCAGATTCAGACAATCAGCCTAAACTCCGCACATAGGATTTTTACCCATCGCACTCTACGAGATGAAGGAACGCCCCGCATGCGTGTCGCAATACTGGATGACGAACCCGCCGAGCTACGCCGGGTGGAACAGACACTGCGACAGATTCCCGGCGCCGGAGAGCAAGCGTGGACCTTGCACAGCTTCGAGCGCGGCGAAGACCTGTTACGCCAGCTTCGACGCGAGACTTTCGACCTGTTGATACTCGACTGGCAGTTGCCTGATCTCAGTGGTCTATCGCTCTTGCGCTGGACCCGTGAACATATGGAGGCACCTCCCGCCGCGATCATGCTCACCAGCCGCGATGCGGAGAGTGACATCGTCCAGGCCTTGAACGCCGGCGCCGATGATTACGTCAGCAAACCGTTCCGTCCCAATGAGCTCCAGGCCCGTGTCAGTGCCGTACTGCGCCGACACGGCTTGCAGCGCAATGCTGCCAGCGAAGTGCTGAGTTTCAACGATCTGAACTTCGATGACGCCGAACTGACGGTGACCCGCGCTGGAAAACCCATCAGCCTGACTGAACGGGAATACCGTCTGGCCCGCTGCCTGTTTGCCAACCTGGGCCGGCCGCTGTCGCGGGAATATCTCTACGAGCGTTTCTGGACCCATGAAGAGATGGTGTCTTCACGGCCACTGGATACGCACATCTACCGCCTGCGCAACAAGCTGGGGCTGACGGCCGATCGGGGTTGGCAGTTGCTGACGATCTACGGGTATGGGTATCGACTGGAAAGCGTCGCGGCTGCGAGCGAGTAAAATCTCCAGCCGTTTCTTATGAACAATAAAAAAGGCCAACGCTGAGCGTTGGCCTTTTTTATTACTGCAGGTCGTACCGGATCAGAAGTCCAGGTTAGAGACTGCCAACGCGTTGCTTTCGATGAAGTCTCGGCGTGGTTCGACCGCATCACCCATCAGGGTGTTGAAGATCTGGTCCGCGCCAATGGCGTCTTCGATGGTCACTTTGAGCATCCGGCGCGAGCCTGGGTCCATGGTGGTTTCCCATAGCTGATCCGGGTTCATCTCACCCAGACCTTTGTATCGCTGGATCGTGTGACGCTTGGTGCTTTCGGCCATCAACCACTCAAGGGCTTCCTTGAACTCGGTGACGGCTTTCTTGCGCTCGCCGCGCTGAATATAAGCGCCTTCGTCCAGAAGGGTGCTCAGTTGAGCGCCCAGCGAGACGACAGTCTTGTAGTCGTTACTGCCGAAGAAGTCGCGGTTGAAGGTGACGTAGTTCGACAGGCCGTGGGAGATCAGTTCGACCTCTGGCAGCCAGACGTTACGTTCACGGTCTTCACGCAGGCTGGCTTTGTAGACCAGGCCGGATTTCTCGACGGTGCGCAGGCGAACTTCGTACTGGGCCAGCCAGTTCTGCATCGCTGCGTGATCGGACAGTTGGTCCATGCTCACCGCTGGCAGGTAGATGAAGTGCTCGGTCAGTTCCTGCGGGTACAGGCGCGACAGACGCTTGAGCGTCTTCATCACCAGACGGAAGTCATTCACCAGACGCTCGAGGGCTTCGCCGGAGATACCCGGTGCTTCCTCGTTCAAGTGCAGGCTCGCATCTTCCAGGGCCGACTGCGTCATGTACTCTTCCATGGCGTCGTCGTCTTTGATGTATTGCTCTTGCTTGCCTTTCTTCACTTTGTACAACGGCGGCTGAGCGATGTAGATGTAGCCACGCTCGATCAGTTCCGGCAACTGACGGAAGAAGAAGGTCAGCAGCAGGGTACGAATGTGCGAACCGTCGACGTCAGCATCGGTCATGATGATGATGTTGTGATAACGCAGCTTGTCGATGTTGTACTCGTCGCGGCCGATGCCGCAGCCCAGCGCGGTGATCAAGGTGCCGACTTCTTGCGAAGAGATCATCTTGTCGAAACGCGCCTTCTCGACGTTCAGGATCTTGCCCTTGAGGGGCAGAATCGCCTGGGTCTTGCGGTTGCGTCCCTGCTTGGCGGAGCCGCCAGCAGAGTCACCTTCCACGAGGTACAGTTCGGACAGGGCAGGGTCTTTTTCCTGGCAGTCCGCCAATTTGCCCGGCAGGCCGGCGATATCCAGCGCGCCTTTACGACGGGTCATCTCACGGGCTTTACGCGCCGCTTCACGAGCACGGGCCGCATCGATCATCTTGCCGACGACCAACTTGGCTTCGTTCGGGTTTTCCAGCAGGAAGTCGGAGAAGTACTTGCCCATTTCCTGTTCGACCGCGGTCTTCACTTCGGAAGAAACCAACTTGTCTTTGGTCTGAGAGCTGAACTTCGGGTCCGGCACCTTGACCGAAATGATCGCAGTCAGGCCTTCACGGGCATCGTCACCGGTGGTGGCGACTTTGTGTTTCTTCGCCAGGCCTTCCGCTTCGATGTAGGTGTTCAGGTTACGCGTCAGTGCCGAACGGAAACCCACCAGGTGAGTGCCGCCATCGCGCTGGGGAATGTTGTTGGTGAAGCACAACAGATTCTCGTTGAAGCTGTCGTTCCACTGCAGGGCGATTTCCACGCCGATGCCGTCTTCACGCTGGACGTTGAAATGGAACACCTGGTTGACCGGAGTCTTGTTGGTGTTCAGGTATTCAACGAACGCACGCAGGCCGCCTTCGTACTTGAACAGCTCTTCCTTACCGCTGCGCTCGTCCTTGAGGACGATGCCGACACCGGAGTTGAGGAAGGACAGTTCACGAATCCGCTTGGCCAGGATGTCCCAGCTGAAGTGGATGTTCTTGAAGGTTTCAGCCGAAGGCTTGAAGTGGATCTGCGTACCGGTGGACCCACTTTCACCAACGATTTTCATCGGCTCTTGCGGAACACCGTGGACGTAAGTCTGTTCCCAGATCTTGCCGCTACGGCGAACGGTCAGGATCAGTTCTTCGGACAGGGCGTTTACAACCGACACACCTACACCGTGCAGACCGCCGGATACTTTGTAGGAGTTGTCATCGAATTTACCGCCGGCGTGCAGCACGGTCATGATGACCTCGGCTGCCGAGACGCCTTCTTCTTTATGCACGTCTACCGGAATGCCACGACCGTTGTCGCGCACGGTGATGGATTCGTCCGGGTGGATGATGATACTGATGTCGTCGCAATGACCAGCCAAAGCTTCGTCGATCGAGTTATCGACCACCTCGAACACCATGTGGTGCAGACCGCTGCCATCGTCGGTGTCACCAATGTACATACCGGGACGTTTGCGTACGGCATCCAGGCCTTTCAGCACTTTAATGCTCGTTGAGTCGTACGTATTTTCTTCGCTCATGCCTTCACTCCCGATGGTCGTGGGTCTGGGTGATACGGCCCTGTTCCACGTGGAACAGGGCGACTGGCGTTTCCGTCTGCCAGCCTTCCCTCAATAATTCATGATCTACACAGGTGATAAAGACCTGGCAGCGTAAGTCTTCCAGCAAACGGCAAAGCGCGCGGCGGTGCTGCTCATCCAGCTCGGACGGCAAGTCATCCACCAGATAAATACATTGGCCGCGCCGGGCCTGGCTGACCAAATGCCCTTGGGCAATCCGCAATGCACAGACCACCAACTTCTGCTGACCACGAGACAAGATGTCCGCGGCGTTGTGTGCGCCCAATCGAAGACGCAAATCAGCGCGTTGTGGTCCGGCCTGGGTATGCCCCATTTGCTGATCCCGGTGAACGGATGCGGCGAGCACTGCACTCAGCTCTCGCTCTTTGTCCCAACCCCGGTAATAGCTAAGCGTTAAGCCCTCGAGTTCGACGAGTTCGCTCAAGGTCTGTTCAAAGACTGGTTTCAAGGCTTTGATATAAGCGCGGCGGTATTCATCAATTTCAGCGCTGGCCTGGCACAATTCTCTGTCCCAAACCGCTTGCGAAACGGCGTCAAGTGTACCATGCCGCAGCCAAGAGTTTCTCTGGCGCAGGGCCTTCTGCAAGCGCTGCCAGGTGGACATGAAACGTGGTTCCACGTGGAACACGCCCCAATCCAGAAACTGTCTGCGAATTTTCGGTGCACCTTCCAACAGGCGAAAGCTGTCGGGGTTGATCAATTGCAGCGGCAGGATTTCTGCCAGCTGCGCAGCACTGCGGGCGTTCTGCCCGTCGATGCGAATCTGGAACTCCCCCTGGCGGTCCCGGGATATCCCCAGCGCGCTGTGTCCACCTTCGGCCAATTCGACCTGACCAAACACCGTGCACGCTAACTGCTCGTACTGGATGACCGGTAAAAGGCGGCTGCTACGAAACGAACGGGCGAGCCCCAGCAGATGAATGGCTTCCAGAACACTGGTTTTACCGCTGCCGTTGGCGCCGTACAGGATGTTGATGCGGGGAGAGGGGGAGAAGGTCACCGGGTGCAGATTGCGCACCGCGGTGACCGAGACACGACTGAGGGACATCTAGCGTCTGCTGAACATGTTTACAGGCGCATCGGCATGACAACGTAAGCCGAGTCGTCGTTGTCGGACTCTTGCACCAGCGCACTGCTGTTGGAGTCAGACAGGATCAAACGCACTTGCTCAGTGGTCATCACGCCCAGAACGTCGAGCAGATAGCTCACGTTGAAGCCGATTTCCAGCGAGCCACCGTTGTACTCAACGCCAACTTCTTCTTCCGCTTCTTCCTGTTCCGGGTTGTTCGCCTGGATCTTCAGCTGACCGTTGGCCAGTTGCAGACGAATGCCGCGGTACTTCTCGTTGGACAGAATCGCGGTACGGCTGAACGCTTCACGCAGTGCCTGGCGGTCGCCCAATACCAGCTTGTCGCCACCTTTTGGCAGAACGCGCTCGTAGTCGGGGAATTTGCCGTCGACGAGTTTAGAGGTAAAGGTGAACTCGCCGGTGGTGGCGCGAATATGGTGCTGGCCCAGAACGATGCTGACATTGCCATCCGGCTCGGTCAGCAAGCGCGCCAGTTCCAGAATACCTTTACGTGGAACGATCACCTGGTGGCGATCCGGCTGGCCGATGTCAGCCTGCATCGAGCACATGGCCAGACGGTGACCGTCGGTGGCCACGGCGCGGATGATGCCCGCCGAGACTTCCAGCAACATGCCGTTGAGGTAGTAGCGAACGTCCTGCTGAGCCATGGCGAAGCTGGTGCGCTCGATCAAACGACGCAGTTTGCTCTGCGCAAGAGTGCAGGTCAGCGAGCCCGGGCCTTCTTCCACCGTCGGGAAATCGTTGGCTGGCAACGTCGACAGGGTGAAGCGGCTACGGCCGGCTTTCACGACGAGTTTCTGCTCATCGACCTTGATGTCGATCAGCGCATCGTTCGGCAGGCTCTTGCAGATGTCCATCAGCTTACGCGCCGGGACAGTGATTTCGCCGGGCTCTGCCGGCTCTTCGAGTTGCACACGACCGACCAGCTCGACTTCCAGGTCGGTACCGGTCAACGACAACTGCTGGCCTTCGACAACCAGCAGCACGTTGGAAAGCACCGGCAAGGTCTGTCGGCGCTCGACGACGCCTGCGACCAGTTGCAGGGGTTTCAACAGGGCTTCGCGTTGAATGGTGAAATGCATGGTCTAGTCCCTTGCCTTAATAAGCTGCGCTGGTGTTCATCAAGTGGTCAGTGTACGCAGCAGGTTCTTGTAGTCCTCGCGGATGTCCGCGTCGGATTCCTTAAGTTCGTTGATCTTGCGGCATGCGTGCAAAACCGTAGTGTGGTCGCGGCCGCCAAACACGTCACCGATTTCCGGCAAGCTGTGGTTGGTCAGTTCCTTGGACAGCGCCATGGCGACTTGCCGTGGACGTGCGACCGAACGCGAACGGCGCTTGGACAGCAAATCCGAAATCTTGATCTTGTAGTACTCGGCGACGGTACGCTGAATGTTATCCACAGAGACCAGTTTGTCCTGAAGCGCCAGCAGGTCCTTCAGGGATTCGCGAATCAACTCGATGGTGATATCGCGACCCATGAAGTGCGAGTGGGCGATTACGCGTTTTAGCGCGCCTTCGAGTTCACGGACGTTGGAACGAATACGTTGGGCGATGAAGAATGCGGCATCGTGTGGCAGGTCAACTTTAGCCTGGTCAGCCTTCTTCATCAGAATCGCGACGCGGGTTTCCAGTTCCGGCGGCTCGACGGCAACCGTCAGGCCCCAGCCGAAGCGTGACTTCAAGCGCTCTTCAAGGCCTTCGATTTCTTTCGGATAACGGTCACTGGTGAGGATGACCTGTTGGCCACCTTCAAGCAGGGCGTTGAACGTGTGGAAGAACTCTTCCTGGGAACGTTCCTTGCGGGCGAAGAACTGAATGTCATCGATAAGCAGCGCATCGACCGAACGGTAGAAGCGCTTGAACTCGTTGATCGCATTCAGTTGCAGAGCCTTGACCATGTCGGCCACGAAGCGCTCGGAATGCAGGTACACGACCTTGGCATTCGGGTTCTTCTTTAATAGGTGGTTACCCACAGCGTGCATCAAGTGGGTTTTACCCAAGCCAACGCCGCCATACAGGAACAGCGGGTTGTAACCGTGCTTGGGATTGTCCGCGACCTGCCAGGCTGCCGCGCGGGCCAGTTGGTTGGACTTACCTTCGACAAAGTTCTCGAAGGTAAAGGTGCGGTTCAGGTAGCTGGTGTGCTTGAGCGCGCCTTCGACCTGCACAGTGCGTTGTTCTGCACGTACCGGGGCCTGTTGCGAGCTGGCGCCGGCCATTGGGTCGAAGCTGTCGCGAGACGGTTCTTCGCTGACCTCGACGGCTTTTTGCGTTGTACGTTTGGTCGACGCGGCAGGCGCAGATGCGCTGACGGGTGCAGGTGCAGCCGCGGCCTGGGCTTGAGACGCCGCTGCGGCCAACGGTGCATTCGGCGCAGCACGAGGTGCCGAACTGCGTTTGCTGCCTATTAATAAGGAAAGCGCCGGCGCCATGCCATTGCCATGCTCATCCAGCAACTCGAGCACGCGGCTCAGGTACTTTTCGTTGACCCAGTCGAGAACAAAACGATTCGGTGCGTAGACACGCAACTCGTCGCCTTCGGCTTCGACCTGTAGTGGACGGATCCAAGTGTTGAATTGTTGGGCAGGCAGCTCATCGCGCAAAAGCTCCACGCACTGCTGCCAAAGTTCCACTGACACGGATATCCCCTAAGTTGAAAGCCGGTGAGGCAAAAACAAGCGGCCATTGTAGCGACCAGACGCAGACTTATCCACACGTAGGTTGCTCACGGGTGTCGAAGAATCAACGCGTTATACGCAAAAAAGACGACCAATGGTCTGTGCATAAGCTCTGTGGATAAGCCCACTTAAGCTCGTTGTACAAGTGGGGGGCAAACTCGGTGGATAACCTGCCTGTGGATAACTACCCTTTCCACACACAGCTTATCCGACAGCGCAGCACAGGCTGACCACCGTTTTCCACTGTAGTTGTCATTCTCTGTACAGCACGGAATAGAAGGGTTAAAGGTACTTATCCACAGAGGATGGCGGGTCTAGCTTTTATAAGCTTTACAGAAAAGCTTTAAATAATTCCCTTCTTTATTTTTATATCTAGCTGTCCACCTTTCAAGGACGAACCCCGCGGATATCCATTTAAAGGAAACGTTGGTTGGAAATTGACCTAGAGGCTTGCTTTCTCTAGAATCCCCGGTCTCTTAAAACGGGGGCCATTCCGGCCCGTTGTGGACGAACCAGGTAACACGACATGAAACGTACTTTCCAACCAAGCACTATCAAACGCGCTCGTACCCACGGTTTCCGTGCTCGCATGGCTACCAAGAACGGCCGTGCCGTCCTGTCGCGTCGTCGCGCCAAAGGTCGTGCGCGTCTGGCAGTTTGATAATCCGGTACTGGAGGTGAGTCAGGACTTCAGTCGGGAAAAGCGTTTGCTTACCCCCCGGCATTTCAAGGCAGTCTTTGACTCCCCTACCGGCAAGGTTCCGGGGAAAAATCTCCTGCTCCTTGCACGCACCAACGATCTTGATCACCCCCGTCTAGGGCTGGTTATCGGGAAAAAGAGTGTGAAGCTCTCCGTTGAGCGCAATCGCCTCAAACGTCTGATGCGCGAATCGTTTCGCCTCCACCAGGATTCTCTGGTTGGTTGGGATATCGTTATCGTCGCGCGCAAAGGTTTGGGCGATGTAGAAAACCCCGAATTGATTCAGCATTTCGGCAAACTCTGGAAACGTCTGGCACGCAGCACGCCGGTACCAGCAGTCAAAACCGAAACTGTAGGGGTAGACAGCACTGATGCGTAAACTGGCGCTCGTTCCGATCCAGTTTTATCGCTATGCCATTAGTCCTTTGATGGCCAGCCACTGTCGTTTCTACCCCAGTTGTTCCTGCTACGCGTATGAAGCCATAGAAAATCATGGCCTTCTGCGCGGTGGCTGGCTGACCTTTCGTCGTTTAGGTCGCTGTCATCCGTGGAATCCCGGTGGTTATGACCCGGTTCCATCTATCCCTACCTCCCGTTCTTCTTCGATGGCCGAGTAATCATGGATATTAAACGCACGATCCTGATCGTCGCCCTGGCAATCGTGTCCTACGTTATGGTTCTGAAATGGAACCAGGACTATGGTCAGGCTGCCCTGCCGACTCAGAATGTTGCTTCCAATCAGGCTGCCCCGGCTATTCCGGACACGCCACTTGGTAACAATGCTGCCGCCAGTGCCGATGTACCCAGCGCGAATACCGATATCAGTGCTCCTGCCGCAACGCCGGTAGTCACCAATAAAGACCTCATCCACGTTAAAACGGATGTGCTCGAACTGGCTATCGATCCTCAAGGTGGTGATATCGCCCAGCTGATGCTGCCGCTGTATCCACGTCGTCAGGACCATCCGGAAATTCCGTTCCAGCTGTTTGATAACGGCGGCGAACGTACTTACCTGGCTCAAAGTGGCCTGACCGGTACCAACGGTCCGGATGCTCGCGCTACCGGTCGTCCGGTTTACTCGACCGAACAGAAGACTTATCAACTGGCTGATGGCCAGAACCAGCTCAACGTTGACCTGAAATTCAGCGACGCTGGCGTCAATTACATCAAGCGCTTCAGCTTTACTCGCGGTCTGTACGATCTGAAAGTCACCTATCTGATCGATAACACCAGCGATAAAGCCTGGACGGGCAACCTGTTTGCCCAGCTCAAGCGCGATGCAAGTGCCGATCCTTCTTCCACAACCGCTACCGGTACTGCGACTTACCTGGGCGCTGCCCTGTGGACAAGTGCAGAGCCGTACAAAAAAGTGTCGATGAAAGATATCGACAAGGCGTCGTTGAAAGAAACCGTTAACGGTGGCTGGGTCGCCTGGCTGCAACACTACTTCGTGACTGCGTGGATTCCAGCCAAGAACGACAGCAACGTGGTGCAGACTCGCAAAGACAGCCAAGGCAACTACATCATCGGTTTCACTGGCCCGGTATTGTCCGTTGCGCCAGGTGCCAAGGCTGAAACCAGCGCTACGTTGTACGCGGGTCCAAAAAGCCAGGCGATACTCAAAGAGTTATCCCCAGGTCTGGAACTGACGGTCGACTACGGCATTCTGTGGTTCATCGCCCAGCCGATCTTCTGGCTGTTGCAACATATCCACGCGATCGTTGGTAACTGGGGCTGGTCGATCATCTTCCTGACCATGCTGATCAAAGGGATCTTCTTCCCGCTGTCGGCTGCCAGCTACAAATCCATGGCGCGCATGCGTGCAGTGGCGCCGAAACTGGCTGCGCTGAAAGAACAACATGGCGACGACCGGCAGAAAATGTCGCAGTCCATGATGGAGCTGTACAAGAAAGAGAAGATCAATCCGCTGGGTGGTTGCTTGCCAATCCTCGTGCAGATGCCGGTTTTCCTTTCGCTGTACTGGGTACTCCTGGAAAGCGTGGAAATGCGCCAGGCACCGTTCATGCTGTGGATTACTGACCTGTCGATCAAGGATCCGTTCTTCATTCTGCCGATCATCATGGGCGCAACCATGTTCATCCAGCAGCAGTTGAACCCGACGCCTCCGGATCCGATGCAGGCCAAGGTGATGAAGCTGATGCCAATCATCTTCACCTTCTTCTTCCTGTGGTTCCCGGCAGGTCTGGTGCTGTACTGGGTTGTGAACAACTGCCTGTCCATCACCCAACAGTGGTACATCACGCGTAAGATTGAAGCGGCTACCAAAAAAGCGGCTGCATAACTTACTCTGTGGATAACCACTCAAAACGCCCCCTAGTGGGGCGTTTTGCTATCTGTCATTTTTATCTGGATATCGAATCATGAGCGCTCCTCGTGAAACCATCGCCGCCGTCGCCACCGCTCAAGGCCGTGGTGGTGTCGGTATCGTCCGTATTTCCGGACCGTTGGCGAGTGTTGCGGCGAAAGCCATCAGCGGTCGCGAACTGAAACCGCGGTTCGCCCATTACGGCCCGTTTCTCAGTGAAAACGAGGAAGTGCTGGACGAAGGCATCGCCTTGTATTTTCCGGGACCTAATTCATTCACCGGCGAAGATGTGCTGGAACTCCAGGGCCATGGCGGTCCGATCGTTCTGGATATGTTGCTGCAGCGCTGCCTGCAATTGGGTTGCCGTCTGGCCCGGCCGGGTGAATTCAGCGAACGCGCGTTCCTCAACGACAAACTCGACCTGACCCAGGCCGAAGCCATCGCCGATTTGATCGAAGCAAGTTCTGCACAAGCTGCTCGTAACGCTTTGCGTTCGTTGCAAGGCGCATTTTCGCAGCGTGTGCATAACCTCACCGAGCAACTGATTGCATTGCGGATCTACGTTGAGGCGGCAATCGACTTTCCTGAAGAAGAAATCGACTTCCTTGCCGATGGCCACGTGCTGAAGATGCTCGATGCGGTGCGCGATGAGTTATCCACCGTATTGCGTGAAGCCGGGCAGGGCGCGTTGCTGCGTGACGGCATGACCGTGGTGATTGCCGGTCGTCCCAACGCCGGCAAATCCAGCCTGCTCAATGCATTGGCCGGCCGTGAAGCGGCGATTGTTACCGAGATTGCCGGTACGACCCGGGACATCCTGCGCGAACATATCCACATCGATGGTATGCCTCTGCATGTGGTCGACACGGCTGGCTTGCGCGACACCGAAGACCAGGTCGAGAAAATCGGTGTGGAACGGGCATTGAAAGCCATCAGCGAGGCAGATCGGGTGTTGCTGGTGGTCGATGCCACCGCACCTGAGGCACTTGATCCGTTTGCCTTGTGGCCTGAATTCCTCGAGCAGCGCCCGGATCCGGCTAAAGTGACACTGATCCGCAACAAGGCAGACCTGACCGGTGAAGCGATAGCGCTGGAAGTCAGCGACGATGGCCACGTGACCATCAGCTTGAGCGCCAAGTCTGCTGGCGAAGGCCTGGAACTGCTGCGTGACCATCTCAAGGCCTGCATGGGCTATGAGCAAACCTCGGAAAGCAGCTTCAGCGCCCGTCGGCGCCACCTGGAAGCTCTGCGCCATGCCAGTGCTTCACTCGAACATGGTCGCGCGCAGCTGACCCTGGCCGGTGCCGGAGAGCTGTTGGCTGAAGATTTGCGTCAGGCACAGCAGTCGTTGGGTGAAATTACCGGCGAATTCAGCTCCGACGACCTGTTGGGCAGGATCTTTTCCAGCTTCTGTATCGGTAAATAACCTCACCTCTCCCTCCGTAGGAGCCGAGCTTGCTCGCGAGGCGGCGTGTCTGACACACCGTATTGCTTAAATCGCAGGCAAGCCAGCTCCCACAAGTCTGTGTATCCCCCGCATTTTTCGCATCGCCGAGCGGCATCGATCGCTTCGGTCGTTTCCCCGAGGGCGGAATTTGCCCCCATTCAGCGCTTTTCTGTGGATTAAGCCTTGTGAATAACTGCCACTGAGCACGGTTGATAACAGGGCCTCAAAACTGAGGAAAACCACATCTGTGGATAACCACCCCATTCATCCACAGGCTTACACCGGTTATCCAAGGGCCTCCTTGGCACATGACCACAGGCTTTCATTCATCTGTACACATTGAAAATAAAGGGCTGTATAGATCTATCCACAGAAAGGATGCTCTATAGAAATAAACATAAAAACAAAGATTTAATAAATTTCTTTCTTTTTAATTTCTATTGTTCGTGACTTACCCACAGCTGGTTAAATTTTGTGCAAAGGGTTCTTTAGGAAGGGCGAAGTCCCTATACTTGTCGATCAGGTCCGAAAACCTGAGCTCAAACTATTCCTGATTACCTAACTGAAGCAGGCACGAGGTGCGTGGTGGATTTCCCTTCCCGTTTTGAAGTGATCGTCATCGGCGGCGGTCATGCCGGTACCGAGGCAGCACTTGCATCAGCACGTATGGGGGCAAAAACCCTGTTGCTGACGCATAACGTGGAAACCCTCGGAGCAATGAGCTGCAACCCCGCGATTGGCGGGATCGGCAAGAGCCATCTGGTCAAGGAAATCGATGCCCTTGGCGGTGCGATGGCCATGGCTACCGATAAAGGTGGTATTCAATTTCGCGTCTTGAACAGCCGCAAAGGCCCAGCCGTGCGCGCTACTCGCGCCCAGGCCGACCGCGTTCTGTACAAGGCCGCTGTGCGCGAGATTCTCGAGAACCAGCCGAACCTGTGGATATTTCAACAGGCGGCCGACGACCTGATCGTCGAACAGGAACAAGTGCGTGGTGTTGTCACCCAAATGGGCCTGCGGTTCTTCGCGGATTCCGTGGTGTTGACCACCGGCACGTTCCTCGGTGGACTTATCCACATCGGTTTGCAGAATTTTTCCGGCGGTCGCGCCGGTGATCCACCATCGATCGCACTGGCTCACCGTCTGCGTGAACTGCCATTGCGTGTGGGTCGTTTGAAAACCGGTACTCCGCCGCGTATCGACGGCCGCTCTGTGGATTTCTCGGTGATGACCGAGCAACCGGGCGATACGCCGATCCCGGTGATGTCGTTCATGGGCAACAAGGAACAGCATCCACAGCAGGTCAGTTGCTGGATTACCCATACGAATGCGCGTACCCACGAAATCATTGCCGCGAACCTCGACCGTTCGCCTATGTATTCCGCTGCCGGTGAGATCGAAGGCATCGGCCCGCGTTACTGCCCGTCGATCGAAGACAAGATTCACCGTTTTGCCGACAAGGAAAGCCATCAGGTCTTCATCGAACCGGAAGGTTTGACCACCCACGAGCTGTACCCGAACGGGATATCCACATCCTTGCCGTTCGACGTGCAATTGCAGATCGTGCAGTCGATTCGCGGCATGGAAAACGCCCATATCGTTCGCCCGGGCTACGCAATCGAGTACGACTACTTCGATCCGCGCGACCTGAAGTACAGCCTCGAAACCAAAGTCATCGGTGGTCTGTTCTTCGCCGGGCAAATCAACGGCACCACCGGTTACGAAGAAGCCGGCGCCCAAGGTTTGCTCGCCGGGGCCAACGCAGCATTGCGTGCCCAGGGCAAAGACAGCTGGTGCCCGCGTCGCGATGAAGCGTACATCGGCGTATTGGTCGACGACCTGATTACCCTGGGGACCCAGGAACCGTATCGGATGTTCACGTCCCGTGCCGAATACCGTTTGATCCTGCGCGAAGACAACGCCGACCTGCGCTTGACCGAAAAAGGTCGCGAACTGGGTCTGGTGGACGACGTGCGCTGGGCAGCTTTCTGCAAAAAACGCGAAAGCATCGAACTGGAAGAGCAGCGCCTGAAAAGCACCTGGGTTCGCCCCGGTACGGAACAGGGCGATGCGATTGCCGAAAAGTTCGGCACGCCGCTGACCCACGAATACAACTTGCTGAACCTGCTGACCCGTCCGGAAATCGACTACGCTGGTCTGATCTCGGTGACCGGCGCCGGTGCAGAAGATCCACAGGTCGCCGAGCAGGTCGAAATCAAGACCAAATACGCCGGTTACATCGACCGCCAGCAAGATGAAATTGCTCGCCTGCGGGCCAGTGAAGACACCAAATTGCCTGTGGATATCGACTACACGAACATTTCCGGTCTCTCCAAAGAGATCCAGAGCAAGCTCGGCGCGACCCGTCCAGAGACCCTGGGCCAGGCTTCGCGGATTCCGGGCGTGACCCCGGCAGCGATTTCGCTGTTGATGATTCATTTGAAAAAACGCGGCGCGGGCCGTCAGTTGGAGCAAAGCGCTTGAGTTCGTTGGTCACCTCGCAACATGCCGAAGAGTTATCCACAGGTGCTCGCCAGCTCGGTGTGAACCTGACAGAAACCCAGCACGCGCAGCTGCTGGGTTATCTGGCCCTGTTGATCAAATGGAACAAGGCTTACAACCTGACCGCCGTGCGTGATCCGGACGAAATGGTTTCGCGGCACCTGCTCGACAGCCTGAGCGTGATGTCCTTCATCGAAAACGGTCGCTGGCTGGATGTTGGCAGTGGCGGCGGCATGCCGGGTATTCCACTGGCGATCCTGTTTCCCGAGTCGCAAGTGACGTGCCTGGACAGCAACGGCAAGAAAACCCGCTTCCTGACTCAGGTCAAACTCGAACTCAAACTGGATAACCTGCAAGTTATCCACAGTCGCGTCGAAGCCTTCACGCCTGAACTGCCGTTCAACGGGATTATTTCCCGGGCATTCAGCAGCATGGAGAACTTCAGTAACTGGACTCGCCACTTGGGCGATAGCGATACGCGTTGGCTGGCAATGAAGGGCGTTCATCCGGCCGATGAGCTGGTAGCATTGCCGGCAGACTTCCACCTCGATAGCGAACACGCCCTGGCCGTACCCGGTTGCCAAGGCCAACGCCATCTGCTGATACTGCGCCGCACGGCATGATTGGGAACACAAGCAAGAATGGCTAAGGTATTCGCGATAGCGAACCAAAAGGGTGGTGTGGGCAAGACCACCACCTGCATCAACCTCGCAGCATCCCTGGTCGCGACCAAGCGTCGGGTGTTGTTGATCGATCTTGATCCACAGGGCAACGCCACCATGGGTAGCGGTGTGGATAAACACGGTCTGGAAAATTCGGTCTACGACCTGTTGATCGGCGAGTGCGACCTGGCCCAGGCCATGCACTTCTCCGAACACGGTGGTTACCAGTTGTTGCCGGCCAACCGCGATTTGACCGCGGCTGAAGTCGTTCTGCTGGAAATGCAGATGAAGGAAAGCCGTCTGCGCAGTGCTTTGGCGCCAATCCGTGAGAACTACGATTACATTTTGATCGACTGCCCACCGTCGCTGTCGATGCTCACGCTCAATGCTCTGGTTGCCTCCGACGGGGTAATTATCCCCATGCAGTGCGAGTATTTCGCGCTCGAAGGGTTGAGCGACCTTGTGGATAACATCAAGCGTATCGCTGAGCTGCTGAACCCGAACCTGAAAATCGAAGGCTTGCTGCGGACCATGTATGACCCGCGCCTGAGCCTGATGAACGACGTGTCGGCACAGCTCAAGGAACACTTCGGCGAGCAACTGTACGACACCGTGATACCGCGCAACATCCGTCTGGCCGAAGCGCCAAGTTATGGCATGCCGGCGTTGGCCTATGACAAACAATCCCGTGGCGCATTGGCCTATCTGGCCCTGGCGGGCGAGATGGTTCGTCGTCAACGCAAAAATTCACGCATTGCCGCTGCTCAGGCAACTTAAGGAATCCCCATGGCCGTCAAGAAACGAGGTCTCGGACGTGGACTGGATGCACTGCTGAGTGGTCCGACTGTCAGTTCGCTTGAAGAGCAAGCGGTGCAGGCCGATCAGCGTGAGCTACAGCACCTGCCGCTGGACCTGATCCAGCGTGGCAAGTACCAGCCGCGTCGCGACATGGACCCCCAGGCGCTGGAAGAACTGGCGCAGTCGATCAAGGCTCAAGGCGTGATGCAGCCGATCGTGGTTCGCCCGATCGGTGCCGGCCGCTTTGAAATCATCGCCGGCGAGCGCCGCTGGCGCGCCAGCCAGCAGGCTGGCCAGGAAACCATCCCGGCGATGGTGCGCGATGTACCGGATGAAACCGCAATCGCCATGGCGTTGATCGAGAACATCCAGCGCGAAGACCTCAATCCGATCGAGGAAGCGGTCGCCCTGCAGCGTCTGCAGCAGGAATTCCAGCTGACTCAGCAGCAAGTCGCCGAGGCGGTGGGCAAATCCCGCGTGACCGTAGCCAACTTGTTGCGCCTGATTGCATTGCCTGAAGTCATCAAGACCATGCTGTCCCACGGCGACCTGGAAATGGGTCATGCCCGTGCTTTGCTCGGTTTGCCGGAAAATCAACAGGTCGAGGGGGCGCGACATGTTGTCGCACGTGGCCTCACCGTGCGCCAGACCGAGGCACTGGTTCGCCAGTGGTTGAGTGGTAAACCGGCGCCTGCCGAACCCTCGAAACCTGACCCGGATATCGCTCGTCTCGAACAGCGCCTGGCAGAGCGCCTAGGCTCTGCGGTGCAGATCCGCCACGGGAAGAAGGGCAAAGGGCAGTTGGTGATTGGCTACAACTCCCTCGATGAGCTTCAAGGCGTTCTCGCACATATCCGCTGAAACATTTCCTCATGTAGCGCGATGTTCGAAATCACTACCTGACAGTTGAATAGGGGCTGAACCGCCCCTATACTCTGCGCGCATTTTGTCGGCACAAATTATGCCAAGTTATTGAATTCTGGCAGCCGACCTTTGAGGAGCAAAAGTGATGGAAACCCGCACGCCAAACCGCTTGCCGTTCCATCGCTTGGCGGTTTTTCCCGTGTTATTGGCACAATTTGTCGTTTTGCTGCTTGCCGCTTTGGCGCTCTGGCGATGGCATGGAGTCGTAGCCGGATACTCAGGACTCTGCGGAGGCCTGATAGCCTTGCTTCCCAATGTTTATTTCGCTCACAGGGCATTTCGGTTTTCCGGCGCCCGAGCAGCTCAAGCCATCGTCCGGTCTTTTTATGCCGGTGAGGCGGGCAAACTGATTTTGACGGCAGTGCTCTTTGCATTGACGTTCGCAGGTGTGAAGCCACTGGCGCCGCTAGCTGTATTCGGCGTCTTCGTGCTGACCCAACTGGTCAGCTGGTTCGCTCCCCTGCTGATGAGAACAAGACTTTCGAGACCTTAGGGCGTTTGAGGCAACCATGGCAGCAGAATCCGCTTCGGGCTATATCCAGCACCACTTGCAAAACCTGACCTTCGGTCAGCTACCTACCGGCGGCTGGGGCTTTGCCCACACCGCAGCAGAAGCCAAGGCGATGGGCTTCTGGGCTTTCCACGTCGATACCCTCGGCTGGTCGGTCGCGTTGGGGCTGATCTTCGTTCTTCTTTTCCGCATGGCGGCGAAGAAGGCGACTTCCGGCGTACCAGGTGCCTTGCAGAACTTCGTTGAAGTATTGGTCGAATTCGTCGACAGCAGCGTGAAAGACAGCTTCCATGGCCGTAGCCCGGTGGTCGCACCTCTGGCACTGACCATCTTCGTCTGGGTGTTCATGATGAACG
Organism: Pseudomonas sp. 05N432; assembly: GCF_056396945.1. Lineage (NCBI taxonomy): Bacteria > Pseudomonadati > Pseudomonadota > Gammaproteobacteria > Pseudomonadales > Pseudomonadaceae > Pseudomonas > Pseudomonas sp. 05N432. The sequence continues at coordinate 117,575 of NZ_JBFTMM010000004.1, forward strand.
CCATCGACCTGGTACCGGTCGACTGGATCCCGCAACTGGCTGCGGCCATTTCCGGCAACCACGAGATTCCGTTCCGCGCCGTATCGACCACCGACCCGAACGCTACGCTGGCCATGGCCTTCTCGGTATTCGCGCTGATCATTTTCTACAGCATCAAAATCAAGGGCATCGGCGGCTTTATCGGCGAACTGACCCTGCACCCGTTCGGCAGCAAGAACATTTTTGTTCAGGCCCTGCTGATTCCGGTGAACTTCCTGCTGGAATTCGTGACGCTGATTGCCAAGCCGATTTCGCTGGCACTGCGTCTGTTCGGCAACATGTACGCTGGCGAGCTGGTGTTTATCCTGATCGCCGTGATGTTCGGCAGCGGCCTGCTCTGGCTTAGCGGTCTGGGCATTGTGCTGCAGTGGGCGTGGGCTGTGTTCCACATCCTGATCATCACCCTGCAGGCGTTTATCTTCATGATGCTGACCATCGTCTACCTGTCGATGGCGCACGAAGAGAACCATTAAGACCGGCTTCGGCTAGTCTGATGTCCCTCTCGCCTTGGCGAGAGGGGGCCCGTACCGGGCTCGATGAAACGATTTGTTTTACCGCTTTAATCTAAAAAACCTAAACCATACGACGTAAAAGTCGGGAGGAAAGATGGAAACTGTAGTTGGTCTAACCGCTATCGCTGTTGCACTGTTGATCGGCCTGGGCGCACTGGGTACCGCAATTGGTTTCGGCCTGTTGGGCGGCAAGTTCCTGGAAGGCGCAGCGCGCCAGCCAGAAATGGTTCCAATGCTGCAAGTCAAAATGTTCATCGTTGCCGGTCTGCTCGACGCCGTAACCATGATCGGCGTTGGTATCGCTCTGTTCTTCACCTTCGCGAACCCTTTCGTTGGTCAACTCGCTCACTAATCACTCGGATTTTCGAGTTGAGCAAGTCTGATGGACAACGAACGAGCGAGGTGTTGGCGTGAACATTAATGCAACCCTGATTGGCCAGTCCGTTGCGTTCTTCATTTTTGTACTGTTTTGCATGAAGTTCGTGTGGCCTCCGGTCATCGCGGCTTTGCACGAACGTCAGAAGAAGATCGCGGATGGACTGGACGCTGCCGCCCGAGCAGCTCGCGACCTGGAATTGGCCCAAGATAAAGCGGGTCAACAACTGCGCGAAGCTAAAGCTCAGGCAGCCGAAATCATTGAGCAAGCCAAGAAGCGCGGTAATCAGATCGTCGAAGAGGCTGTTGATAAAGCCCGTGTCGACGCTGAACGTGTGAAATTGCAGGCTCAGGCCGAGATCGAACAGGAACTGAACAGTGTCAAAGACGCGCTGCGTGCCCAACTGGGTGCACTGGCCGTTGGCGGCGCCGAGAAGATCCTGGGTGCCACAATCGATCAAAACGCGCACGCGGAGCTGGTAAACAAACTGGCTGCTGAAATTTAAGCGAGGGCGATCATGGCAGAACTGACCACGTTGGCCCGACCTTACGCTAAGGCAGCCTTCGAGCATGCCCAGGCCCACCAGCAACTGGCCTCTTGGTCAGCCATGCTCGGCCTGGCTGCAGCAGTGTCGCAAGACGACACCATGCAGCGCGTGCTCAAGGCCCCGCGACTGACGAGCGCAGACAAGGCCGCCACGTTTATTGACGTGTGCGGCGACAAGTTTGATGCCAAGGCACAGAACTTCATCAACGTCGTTGCCGAAAACGACCGTCTCCCGCTTTTGCCGGAGATATCCGCTCTGTTCGACCTGTACAAGGCAGAACAAGAGAAGTCGGTAGACGTTGAAGTGACCAGTGCTTTCGCGTTGAACCAAGAACAGCAAGACAAACTCGCCAAGGTTCTCAGTGCACGACTCAACCGGGAAGTGCGCCTGCAAGTCGAGGAAGACAAATCCCTGATAGGGGGCATTGTCATCCGCGCCGGCGACCTGGTTATCGATGGCTCGGTTCGCGGCAAACTCGCGAACCTTGCCGAAGCATTGAAATCTTGAGTTTGAAGGGGCAGCAGAGCAATGCAGCAACTCAATCCTTCCGAAATAAGTGAAATTATCAAGGGCCGCATCGAAAAGCTCGATGTGACCTCCCAAGCCCGTAACGAAGGCACTGTCGTCAGCGTATCTGACGGCATCGTGCGGATTCACGGTCTGGCCGACGTAATGTACGGCGAGATGATCGAGTTTCCGGGCGGCGTCTACGGTATGGCCCTCAACCTGGAGCAAGACTCTGTAGGCGCCGTTGTATTGGGCTCTTACCAGACTCTGGCCGAAGGCATGAGCGCCAAGTGCACTGGCCGCATCCTCGAAGTTCCGGTTGGTAAGGAACTGCTGGGTCGCGTAGTCGATGCACTGGGTAACCCAGTTGACGGCAAAGGTCCGCTGAACAACACCGAGACCGACGCGGTCGAGAAAGTTGCTCCAGGCGTGATCTGGCGTAAGTCGGTAGACCAGCCTGTACAGACTGGCTACAAGGCTGTTGACGCCATGATCCCTGTCGGCCGTGGCCAGCGTGAGCTGATCATCGGTGACCGTCAGATCGGTAAAACCGCTCTGGCGATCGACGCGATCATCAACCAGAAAGACAGCGGCATCTTCTGCGTCTACGTAGCTATCGGTCAGAAACAATCGACCATCGCCAACGTGGTTCGCAAGCTGGAAGAAAACGGCGCCTTGGCTAACACCATCGTCGTAGCTGCCAGTGCCTCGGAATCGGCTGCACTGCAATTCCTGGCACCGTACTCCGGTTGCACCATGGGCGAATATTTCCGCGACCGCGGTGAAGACGCGCTGATCGTTTATGACGATCTGTCGAAGCAAGCAGTGGCTTACCGCCAGATTTCCCTGCTGCTGCGCCGTCCACCAGGCCGTGAAGCCTACCCAGGCGACGTGTTCTATCTCCACTCCCGTCTGCTGGAGCGCGCATCCCGCGTTTCGGAAGAATACGTAGAGAAGTTCACCAACGGTGCCGTGACTGGCAAGACCGGTTCCCTGACCGCTCTGCCAATCATTGAAACCCAGGCTGGCGACGTTTCCGCGTTCGTTCCGACCAACGTGATTTCGATCACCGACGGTCAGATCTTCCTGGAATCGGCCATGTTCAACTCCGGGATCCGTCCTGCAGTGAACGCCGGTGTTTCGGTATCCCGTGTGGGTGGTGCCGCTCAGACCAAGATCATCAAGAAGCTTTCCGGTGGTATCCGTACCGCTCTGGCTCAGTACCGTGAACTGGCTGCATTCGCCCAGTTCGCTTCTGACCTGGACGAAGCCACTCGCAAGCAGCTTGAGCACGGTCAGCGCGTTACCGAGCTGATGAAGCAGAAGCAATATGCGCCGATGTCCATTGCCGACATGTCGTTGTCCCTGTATGCCGCTGAACGTGGCTTCCTGGTAGACATCGAGATTCCAAAAATCGGTAGCTTCGAGCAGGCCATGATTGCTTACTTCAACCGCGATCACGCCGAATTGATGGCGAAGATCAACGTGAAGGGTGACTTCAATGACGAAATCGACGCTGGCCTGAAAGCCGGTATCGAGAAGTTCAAGGCCACCCAAACCTGGTAAGCCGCAGCGGGGGCCGAGAGGCTCCCGCTTGCTAACCTGATAGGTGTTACATGGCAGGCGCAAAAGAGATTCGCAGTAAGATTGCGAGCATCAAAAGCACGCAAAAAATTACCAGCGCCATGGAAAAAGTGGCGGTCAGCAAAATGCGCAAGGCACAAATGCGCATGTCGGCTAGCCGTCCTTACGCGGAGCGCATCCGCCAGGTTATTGGTCATCTGGCCAACGCTAACCCGGAATATCGCCACCCGTTCATGATCGAGCGTGCTATCAAGCGCGTTGGTTATGTCGTCGTGAGCAGTGACCGTGGTCTGTGTGGTGGCTTGAACACCAACCTGTTCAAGGCTTTGGTCAAGGACATGGCGGTAAACCGCGAACAAGGCGTCGAGATCGATCTGTGCGTGATTGGTAGCAAAGGTGCGGCTTTCTTCCGTAACTTCGGCGGTAACGTCGTTGCAGCTATCAGCCACCTGGGTGAAGAGCCGTCGATCAATGATCTGATCGGCAGCGTCAAGGTGATGCTGGATGCCTACCTGGACGGCCGTATTGACCGCCTGTGCGTGGTGTCCAACAAGTTCATCAACACCATGACGCAACAGCCTACCGTGGAGCAGTTGATTCCACTGGTGGCGACCCCGGATCAAGAACTCAAGCACCACTGGGACTATCTCTACGAACCGGATGCCAAGGAGCTGCTTGACGGCTTGATGGTCCGCTACGTGGAGTCGCAGGTCTACCAGGCGGTGGTCGAGAACAACGCAGCTGAACAAGCGGCGCGGATGATCGCAATGAAGAACGCTACCGACAACGCCGGTGACTTGATCAGCGATTTGCAGCTGATCTACAACAAGGCGCGTCAGGCTGCGATCACCCAAGAGATCTCGGAAATCGTCGGCGGCGCTGCCGCGGTTTAACGGTTCAAATATTCAGAGGATCCAGCTATGAGTAGCGGACGTATCGTTCAAATCATCGGCGCCGTTATCGACGTGGAATTTCCACGCGACAGCGTACCGAGCATCTACAACGCGCTGAAAGTAGTGAGCGCGGCCGAAACCACCCTGGAAGTTCAGCAGCAGCTGGGCGACGGTGTGGTTCGTACCATTGCGATGGGTTCCACCGAGGGCTTGAAGCGCGGTCTGGAAGTCACTGACTCTGGCGCAGCCATCTCCGTACCGGTCGGTAAAGCGACTCTGGGCCGGATCATGGACGTACTGGGCAACCCGATCGACGAAGCTGGCCCGATTGACACCGAAGAACGCTGGGGCATTCATCGTCCTGCGCCATCCTTCGCTGAGCAAGCTGGCGGCAACGACCTGCTGGAAACCGGCATCAAGGTTATCGACCTGGTTTGCCCGTTCGCCAAGGGCGGTAAAGTCGGTCTGTTCGGTGGTGCCGGTGTAGGCAAAACCGTAAACATGATGGAACTGATCCGTAACATCGCCATCGAGCACAGTGGTTATTCCGTGTTCGCCGGTGTGGGTGAGCGTACTCGTGAGGGTAACGACTTCTACCACGAGATGAAGGATTCCAACGTTCTGGACAAAGTGGCACTGGTTTACGGTCAGATGAACGAGCCGCCGGGAAACCGTCTGCGCGTAGCTCTGACCGGCCTGACCATGGCCGAGAAGTTCCGTGACGAAGGTAACGACGTTCTGCTGTTCGTCGACAACATCTATCGTTACACCCTGGCCGGTACTGAAGTATCCGCACTGCTGGGCCGTATGCCTTCTGCAGTAGGTTACCAGCCGACCCTGGCTGAAGAGATGGGCACTCTGCAAGAGCGCATCACTTCCACCAAAAACGGTTCGATCACCTCGATCCAAGCGGTATACGTACCTGCGGATGACTTGACTGACCCGTCGCCAGCGACCACCTTCGCCCACTTGGACGCCACTGTCGTTCTGTCCCGTGACATCGCTTCCCTGGGTATCTACCCAGCGGTAGATCCACTGGATTCGACTTCGCGTCAGCTGGACCCGAACGTGATCGGTCAGGACCACTACGACACCGCTCGCGGCGTTCAGTATGTTCTGCAGCGTTACAAAGAACTGAAGGACATCATTGCGATCCTGGGTATGGACGAGCTGTCGGAAACCGACAAGCAGTTGGTATCCCGCGCTCGTAAGATCCAGCGCTTCTTGTCGCAGCCGTTCTTCGTGGCTGAAGTCTTCACCGGTGCATCGGGTAAATACGTTTCCCTGAAAGACACCATTGCTGGCTTCAAAGGCATCCTCAACGGTGACTACGACCACCTGCCAGAACAAGCGTTCTACATGGTCGGCGGCATCGAAGAAGCGATCGAGAAAGCCAAGAAACTGTAATCCCGGCGCCCGGCAACGGGCGCTAATCAGGTTGAGGCAAGCAGATGGCTATGACAGTCCATTGCGATATCGTCAGCGCGGAAGGAGAAATCTTTTCCGGTCTGGTCGAGATGGTGATTGCGCACGGCAGCCTGGGTGATCTTGGTATCGCTCTGGGTCACGCACCGCTGATCACTGAACTCAAGCCAGGTCCGATCCGCCTGATAAAACAGGGTGGGGAAACCGAGGTGTTTTACATCTCCGGTGGTTACCTCGAGGTTCAGCCGAACATGGTCAAGGTTCTTGCCGACACCGTGCAACGTGCTGCCGACCTGGACGAAGCCTCCGCTCAGCTAGCCGTTCAGGCTGCTGAGAAGGCCTTGCATGAAAGAGGCGCCGAGTTCGACTACGGTTCCGCTGCCGCTCGTCTGGCCGAGGCGACAGCTCAGCTGCGCACCGTCCAGCAGATCCGCAAGAAGTTCGGCGGCTGATAAGCCTCCCGCTTGTTGTGTGATTGATTAAAAAGGGTAGCCTCGGCTACCCTTTTTCTTTTTTTGCAATTTACCTCTTGGTCGCAGCCGCTGACCATCCAGGATTGGTAGCCAGTCATGTCTCTAGAAATCGTTATTCTCGCTGCCGGTCAAGGCACTCGCATGCGTTCAGCTCTGCCGAAGGTGCTACACCCGGTGGCGGGGAACTCCATGCTTGGCCATGTTATCCACAGCGCCCGCCAACTTGATCCACAGCGCATTCACGTGGTGATTGGCCATGGCGCCGACGCGGTACGCGAGCGTCTGGCAGCAGATGACTTGAACTTCGTGTTGCAGGACAAACAGCTCGGCACAGGACACGCAGTGGCCCAGGCTGTGCCGTTCATTACCGCCGATACCGTATTGATCCTTTACGGTGACGTGCCGCTGATCGAAGTCCCGACCCTGCAACGCCTGCTCAAGCTCGTGGCGCCAATGCAGATGGGGCTGTTGACCGTCGAGCTCGATGACCCGACGGGTTATGGCCGTATCGTGCGCAACGCTGACGGGCGGGTGACCGCTATCGTCGAGCATAAAGATGCCAGCGAAGCCGAGCGTACGATCACTGAAGGCAACACCGGTATTCTCGCGGTGCCGGCCAGTCATCTGGGGGACTGGATGAGCCGGCTCTCCAACAACAATGCGCAGGGCGAGTACTACCTGACCGACGTGATCGCCATGGCAGTCAGCGACGGCCTGATCGTGGACACTGAGCAACCTCACGACGCGATGGAAGTGCAGGGCGCCAATGACCGCAAACAGCTCGCCGAGCTTGAGCGTCACTATCAGTTGCGCGAAGGCCGTCGACTGATGGCCCAAGGCGTGACATTGCGCGATCCGGCACGGTTTGATGTGCGCGGTGAAGTGACAGTCGGCCGTGATGTGCTGATCGACATCAACGTGATTCTCGAAGGTCGCGTGGTCATCGAAGACGACGTGGTCATCGGCCCGAACTGCGTGATCAAGGACAGCACCCTGCGCAAGGGCGTAATCATCAAGGCCAACAGCCACATCGAAGGCGCGGTATTGGGCGAGGGCAGCGATGCCGGTCCGTTCGCACGCTTGCGTCCGGGAACTGTGCTGGAAGCCCGCGCCCATGTGGGTAACTTCGTCGAATTGAAGAATGCCCATCTGGGTGAAGGCGCCAAGGCCGGCCACCTGACCTACCTGGGCGATGCCGAAGTCGGCGCGCGCACCAACATTGGCGCCGGCACCATCACCTGCAACTATGATGGCGTCAACAAGTGGAAGACGGTCCTGGGTGAAGACGTATTCATTGGCTCCAACAACTCGTTGGTAGCGCCTGTGGATATCCTGGACGGTGCGACTACTGCGGCGGGTTCGACGATTACCTCGACTGTGGATAAGTCTCAGTTGGCCGTTGGTCGGGCTCGGCAGAAAAATATCGATGGTTGGAAGCGTCCGGTGAAAGTCCAGAAGAGCTGAGTTATCCACAGATCAATGATCGGCCGAAGTTATTCACAGCCTGATCCATTGCCTTCACGAACAAGCAAACTCGCCCGGCCCTTCCCACAGATATTGCACATCAATCTGTGGGAAGGGCCGGGCGACGTTCGCTTGCTCGCGAATAGATTAACCACTGATCTTATTTTCGCGTGCTGGCTTGACGAAGTTTCGCTGATAGGTTTTGATTGCTTCCGATTATCTTTCGAATCGAAACTTGTCAGCTCATGTCAAAGCGCAATACACCACAACGTCGCCACAATATCCTTGCCTTGCTGACTGAGCAGGGCGAAGTCAGTGTGGATGAATTGGCCAAGCGTTTTGAAACCTCGGAAGTTACAATTCGCAAGGATTTGGCCGCGCTTGAAAGCAATGGCTTGTTGTTACGCCGTTACGGCGGCGCAATCACCATGCCGCAAGAGTTGGTCAGTGACCCGAGCCAACCCGTTTCCCAGTACAAGCAAGCCATTGCCCAAGCAGCGGTGGCGCGGATTCGTGAACACGCGAGGATTATCATCGACAGCGGCAGCACGACCGCCGCGATGATTCCGCAACTTGGGCAACAGCCGGGTCTGGTCGTCATGACCAATTCCTTGCACGTCGCCAATGCGTTGAGCGAACTTGAACATGAGCCGGTGCTGTTGATGACCGGGGGAACCTGGGACCCGCATTCCGAGTCATTCCAGGGGCAGGTCGCCGAGCAGGTCCTGCGCTCTTACGATTTTGATCAGTTGTTCATTGGTGCCGACGGCATTGATTTGGTACGTGGTACCACGACCTTTAACGAATTGCTCGGTCTGAGCCGAGTGATGGCCGATGTGGCCCGTGAAGTGATCGTGATGGTCGAATCCGACAAGATCGGCCGCAAGATTCCAAACCTGGAGTTGCCATGGAGCAGCATCCATACCCTTATTAGCGATGATCGCTTGCCGCAAGAGGCTCGCGACCAGATTCAGGCCCGCGGCATTAACTTGATATGCGCGGCAGTCAGCCAGGAGAAATAGCATGTGTGGAATTGTCGGTGCAGTCGCGGAACGTAATATCACCGCCATTTTGCTCGAAGGTCTGAAGCGCCTCGAATACCGCGGCTACGACAGCGCCGGTGTAGCGGTTTACACCAACGGTGAAAAACTCGAGCGCATGCGTCGCCCGGGCAAGGTCAGCGAACTTGAACAGGCCCTGGCACAAGAACCGCTGGTTGGCCGTCTCGGTATCGCCCACACCCGTTGGGCCACTCACGGCGCGCCGTGCGAGCGTAATGCTCACCCGCATTTCTCCGGTGATCTGGCGGTGGTGCACAACGGCATCATCGAAAACCACGAAGCCCTGCGTGAGCAGCTCAAGGCACAGGGTTACGTGTTCACCTCGGACACCGATACCGAAGTCATTGCCCACCTGCTGAACCACAAGCTCAAGGAGCTCCCTGACCTGACCGTCGCCCTCAAGGCTACCGTCAAGGAATTGCACGGTGCTTACGGTCTGGCCGTTATCAGCGCGCAACAACCGGATCGTCTGGTCGCCGCTCGCAGTGGTAGCCCGCTGGTGATCGGCCTGGGTCTGGGCGAGAACTTCCTCGCATCCGACCAACTGGCACTGCGTCAGGTCACTGACCGTTTCACCTATCTGGAAGAAGGCGACATCGCGGAGATCCGCCGTGACAGCGTGCAGATCTGGGATATCGACGGCAACGTTGTCGAGCGCGAAGCGGTGCAGTACCGCGATAACACCGAATCCGCCGAGAAGGGCGAGTTCCGTCACTACATGCTGAAGGAAATCCACGAGCAACCGTCGGTCGTGCAACGCACCCTGGAAGGCCGCCTTGGCCCGAATCAGGTGTTGGTCCAAGCGTTCGGTCCACAAGCTGCCGAGCTGTTCGCCAAGGTCCGCAATGTGCAGATCGTCGCCTGCGGTACCAGCTATCACGCCGGTATGGTCGCGCGTTACTGGCTGGAAGAACTGGCCGGCATCCCGTGCCAGGTCGAAGTCGCCAGCGAATTCCGCTATCGCAAAGTGGTCGTGCAACCCGATTCGCTGTTCGTGACTATCTCTCAGTCTGGCGAAACCGCTGACACCCTGGCCGCACTGCGTAATGCCAAAGAGCTGGGTTTCCTCGCCAGCCTGGCCATCTGCAACGTCGGCATCAGCTCGTTGGTGCGTGAATCCGACCTGACGCTGCTGACCCAGGCCGGTCGCGAAATCGGTGTGGCATCGACTAAAGCATTCACCACTCAGTTGGTGGGGCTGCTGCTGTTGACCCTTTCTCTGGGTCAGGTGCGTGGCACCTTGTCCAAAGACTTGGAGGCCGAGTTGGTGGAAGAGCTGCGTCGCTTGCCGGCTCGTCTGGGCGAAGCGCTGGCGATGGACAGCACCGTCGAAAAAGTCGCCGAGCTGTTCGCCGACAAGCACCACACACTGTTCCTCGGTCGTGGCGCACAGTACCCGGTGGCGATGGAAGGCTCGCTGAAGCTCAAGGAAATCTCCTACATCCACGCTGAAGCCTACCCGGCCGGCGAGCTCAAGCATGGCCCGTTGGCGTTGGTCGACGACGACATGCCTGTAGTGACAGTGGCACCGAACAACGAACTGTTGGAGAAGTTGAAATCCAACCTGCAGGAAGTTCGTGCCCGTGGCGGCCAGCTGATTGTGTTTGCTGACGAAAAAGCCGGCATGAGCAATGGCGAAGGCACGCATGTGGTCAACATGCCGCACATCCACGACATCCTGTCGCCGATCCTCTACACCATTCCGTTGCAGTTGCTCTCGTACTACGTTGCTGTGCTGAAAGGCACAGACGTTGACCAGCCGCGTAACCTGGCGAAATCGGTGACGGTGGAGTAAGTCATAGCGGCGATCAGGACCTTGGTGGTTCCTGAAAACAGATTTTGACACAACGGCTAAGCCCCTTTTTTAAGGGGCTTTTCTGTTTCTGGTCGGCGCTATTTTTCTGATCATGATCCCTCTCTAAGGGGGGAGGGACAGTCAGAAATGAATCTCCGCGGACTTGATGCCAATCTCCCGAAGCTCATGGATCAGGTCATCCAAGTGTCGAAATGACTCGATTTCTTCTTTGTCATTGATCAGAAAATAGCTGCTTCCCACCTCTTTTTTAAACAGGATGATCCACTCGCGCGTGTTGGCCGGGTTGGCTATCACATGCGTGTCGAAGTGCATGCCTTCACCGTGTTTGGTTTTGACGTCTTCGCGTTTCATGTGGATCTCCGAGCGTGGACTCATGTTGTCCACAAACATGATTCTGGATCATTCAACACTGGTTTTTTCAGCGTCGCGGATGCTGTGCAAAGGGTATTTCAGTGGCTTTGCTATTATCACTTCATGTAAATATTATGCACATGCCACCACAGAGGGCTAGTCATGATTGCGATACGAGAAGCCTGGAAAGCGGGCCTGTTGAGGCCTGAGCACTGGCTTCGAAATATCGTCTCCGGGGTCATCGTCGGCGTTGTGGCACTGCCCTTGGCCATGGCGTTTGCCATCGCCTCAGGCGTAAAGCCCGAGCAGGGAATTTACACAGCCATCATCAGTGGGCTTCTGGTTTCTCTCTTTGGAGGGAGCCGTCTTCAGATCGCAGGCCCGACAGGGGCATTCGTCGTCATTTTGTCTGGAGTGACCGCCAAATACGGCGTTGATGGCTTGCAGATCGCGACGATAATGGCCGGGGCGATTTTGCTGTTGCTCGGTATCACCAAGCTTGGGGCCATCATCAAGTTCATCCCCGACCCGGTGATTGTCGGATTCACCGCCGGCATTGGTGTGATCATTTGGGTCGGGCAGTGGAAAGATTTCTTTGGTTTGCCGAAAATCAGCGGTGAGCATTTCCATGAGCGACTCTGGCACCTGGTTCAGGCTCTCCCCAGCTTTCATGTACCCACGACACTGTTAGCACTCTCAAGTCTGGTGCTGGTGATCAGCGCCCCCAAAATACCTGGCGTAAGACGTGTTCCCGGCCCCTTGATCGCTATGGTCGTCGTGACGGCGCTGCAGTCATATTTTCAGTTCGCCGGGGTTGCAACGATCGGGAGTGCTTTCGGGGGGATTCCTCGAGGATTGCCTGCGGTCGGCCTTCCCGCAATAACACTGCCTCAAGTGATTGAGTTGATTGGCCCGGCGTTCGCCATCGCGATGTTGGGCGCTATCGAGTCATTACTGTCTGCGGTTGTCGCCGACGGTATGGCCGGTACCAAGCATGACTCCAATCAGGAGTTAATCGGCCAAGGCATCGCTAACCTGGTCACCCCTTTGTTCGGTGGCTTTGCCGCGACAGGTGCAATTGCTCGAACCGCGACCAACATCCGTAATGGAGGCAACAGTCCCATCGCGGGTTTTGTACATGCGCTCACATTGATAATGCTGATTTTATTCCTGGCGCCGTTGGCTTCGGATATTCCACTGTGTGCGTTGGCAGCGATCCTGTTTGTGGTCGCCTACAACATGAGCGAGTTGAAGCATTTCCAGCGCATGGTCAAGCGCGCCCCGAAAGCCGACGTGGCAATACTTCTAATCACCTTCAGCCTGACCGTTTTCAGCGATTTGGCGATTGCAGTGAACATTGGTGTCATTCTCGCGATGCTGCAATTCATGCGTCGGATGGCATCTTCTGTCGAAGTGCAGCAAATGGTCGAAAAGGAGCTTGAGGTTGAGTTACGGATCAATGGGCACGTTCGTCTGCCGCCTGGCGTTTTGGTGTACACCATTGAAGGGCCGCTTTTCTTTGGCGCAGCAGAAACCTTTGAGCGCGTTCTGGCCCAAACGCACACCGATCCGGGGACATTGATTATTCGTCTAAAGCGAGTGCCGTTCATGGACATAACGGGCTTGCAAACGTTGCTCGAAGTCATTGAGCAATTACGCAAGCGCGGCATTGTCGTAAAACTGTGCGAAGCCAACGATAAAGTCCTGGGCAAGCTGGATAGAGCGGGAATACTCCAAGCGCTTGGTTCAGAGCATTATCATGCCGACTTCAGTGGTGCATTGGGCAGTTTCGAGATCGACAAGGCGCCACGCCTTGGCTGAGCTGGAGCTTTAGTCGGCAGAACGATGAGCGGGCTCCCGATGTGCAGGCTCCATGGCGAGTGAACTACTTATCATTGACCGCTATTTTGCTTTTGGTCGAGTAGGACACGCCATGTGTCTCCAGGTAGTCTCGAATAAGCTGGCGGACGACCTGTGAAGGCGTCAGGTCCTGAGATGCACAGAGCTCCTCAAGGGCTTTTTTCTTGATGGGATCAATGAGCACAGTCAGTCGTGCAGTCTTATTTTCCATGGAGTTGCCAGTACCCTAAGGCGTTCGATGATAATCAAATTCTAATGGCCGAGGCTTTGTTTGTCATCGTTCAGGTTTGTGACGGCTCGCTGGATCAACTGGGCTCAATCAGTGGAGATACGCTCCTGACCCTGGGGATATTCGTATCTGACTCTGTCGGTTTGGCACTGATCCCGCCAAAGGGATGGTGAGCATTCACAAATGCGTAAAAAATACGTCAAGTTTATGTTTCTGTAACAATTTGAAACGTACAATCCGCCCCGGAAATACAGCGCGTCGGCATCGATTTCAATTGGGTGTGCCGCAGGCAGAATCTGCGGGCTGGATGACGTCGTGTTTTTCCCGTCCAAATGTCCTTTTCACTCCCGTTCAGGAGACTCCAGCCATGGATCCTGCCCATTCTCGGCGGGCCGCCCATTGAGATGCCGAGTGAGGTACAGAGGGTAAACGATGTGTTCAGATCCCCAACGTTCTGAGCCGTTGAACAGTTTCCTGCCTCGCCCCATAGCGTTCGTTTGTGTGGCCTCCCTCCGTCGTTTTATTACCCCGCTAGAGTTTACTTAGCTGTGCTTCAACTGCTTGTTGAGCCGTTCTGTGCGCGGTCACTCTAGAACCTGTTGATCGGTGGTCAACGATCACCACCAGAACGCTACTGGAATCACTGAACATGAATAAGGTATTGCGTCATTACATACCGGCCACGGCACAACGGTTGCTTCCCAACCGTTGGGACCTGATCGCCATGCCGTTGGTGATTGGCTTCCTGCTGTTTTTCTCGATTGGCGCACGCGAGACCTGGGCCCCGATCTCGACGTTGCAGACGCAGGTCATTTCTCTGGACCCTGCCGACTTGCCCGAATACGCGATCCGCACCACATTGCGCATGCTCGCGGCCATGGTGGCGGCGCTGATTTTTACCCTGGTTTACGGGACGTTGGCTGCCAAGAGCCGGCGGGCCGAGAAGCTGCTGGTGCCGGTGCTGGATATTCTGCAATCGGTGCCGGTGCTGGGCTATATCTCTTTCACCGTGACATTTTTCCTGCTGCTGTTTCCAGGGCGTGTGCTGGGCGCGGAGTGCGCGGCGATCTTTGCCATTTTTACCAGCCAGGCCTGGAACATGACGTTCAGCTTCTACCAGTCGCTGCGTACGGTGCCTCGGGATCTGGAGGAGGTGTCCAGCAACCTGCAGCTTTCGAGCTGGCAAAAATTCTGGAAGCTTGATGTGCCGTTCGCTATTCCAGGCCTGGTCTGGAACATGATGATGAGCATGTCCGGTGGCTGGTTTTTCGTGGTGGCCTCGGAAGCGATCACCGTGGGTGACAAGACCATCACCTTGCCGGGCGTCGGTTCCTATCTGGCGACCGCCATCGAACAACGCGACATGCACGCCGTGGGTTACGTCATTCTGGCGATGATTGTGGTCATCCTGGTTTACGACCAATTCCTGTTCCGGCCGCTGGTGGCCTGGGCGGACAAATTCCGGATGGAAGACACCGCTTCCCAAGCCGGTAGCCCTGAGTCCTGGGTACTGAATCTGATTCAGCGTACCCGGATCGTTCAGCGCCTGTTGAGGCCTTTTCTCCGGGCCATCGTGCGCATCACCAACATGCGCCTGAGCCTGCCACGCTCCAAAGCAGTGGCCGTTCAGGCCAGTCCGACGGTTTCACGAGTTATCGATTGGGTGTGGGGCGCGGCGATTGCGCTAATGACCCTGTACGCGCTGTATCACATCGTGATTTACGTCGGCAGCGAGGTGACGCTGGGCGAACTCTGGCATGTGATCGGTTTGGGCACCATCACCCTGTTGCGGGTGGCCTTGTTGATTCTGGTGGCCTCGCTGATCTGGGTCCCGCTGGGCGTGATGATTGGCTTGCGTCCGCATCTGGCGGAGAAAATCCAGCCGCTGGCCCAGTTCCTCGCGGCGTTCCCGGCGAACCTGTTGTTTCCGGTGTTTGTCATCGTGATTCTGCGCTATCAGTTGAACCCGGACATCTGGTTAAGCCCGCTGATTGTGTTGGGCACCCAGTGGTACATCCTGTTCAACGTAATCGCTGGCGCCAGCGCCTTTCCCAACGACTTCCGCGAGGCTGCGACCAATTTCCGCATTCGCGGCTGGCAGTGGTGGCGCAAGGTCATGTTGCCGGGCATTTTCCCGTATTACGTGACCGGCGCGATTACCGCCTCGGGCGGGGCATGGAACGCCAGTATCGTGTCCGAATTCGTTTCCTGGGGACAGGACAAGGTGGTCGCTCACGGTTTGGGGGCCTATATCGCCCAGACCACTGCGGCTGGCGACTTTCCGAAAATCACCTTGGGCGTGGTGGTGATGTCGTTCTTTGTCGTGGCGTTCAACCGCGTGCTGTGGCGGCCGTTGTACGCGATCGCTGAAAACAAACTCCGTCTGAATTAACAGGTGTCGATTTGATGAATAGCCAGACTGAAAAAACAGGCGCGCACTCCGAGATTTATGCACTCAAGAACGTCTGTCGAGGCTTCGGTAAGGGCAAGGACGAGTTACAGGTACTCAGCGATGTCGATCTGACCCTGCGCGAAGGTGAAATCGTCGGCATGCTGGGGCGTTCCGGCTCCGGCAAGTCGACGCTGCTACGGATCATTGCCGGTCTGATCCTGCCCTCCTCAGGCGAGGTTCGCTATAACGGCTCGGTGTTGACCGGACCTGCCGAAGGCGTGGCCATGGTCTTTCAGACCTTTGCCCTGTTTCCCTGGCTGACGGTTCTGGAAAACGTCGAAGCCGGTCTTCAAGCGTTGCAGGTCGAACCCAAAGCTGCGCGCAAGCGTGCACTGGCAGCGATCGACCTGATCGGCCTCGACGGTTTCGAAAACGCGTACCCACGGGAATTGTCGGGTGGCATGCGCCAGCGCGTAGGCTTTGCCCGGGCACTGGTGGTCAATCCGACCTTGCTGCTGATGGACGAACCTTTCTCGGCGCTGGATGTGCTGACGGCAGAAACCTTGAGAACCGACTTGCTGGATCTGTGGAGCGGCGGCCAGTTGCCGATCAAGTCCATCCTCATCGTGACCCACAACATCGAAGAGGCGGTGTTGATGTGCGACCGCGTGTTGGTGTTGTCGTCGAACCCCGGCCGGGTCGTAGCGCAAATCCGTGTGCCGTTCGCCCATCCGCGCAACCGTCTGGACCCGGCCTTTCGCAAAATGGTCGATGACATCTATGCCTTGATGACCAATCGACGCAGTGCCGACGCCCGCAGGGGCAAGGCCGAATTGCAATTGGGCAGCCCATTGCCTGAGGTGTCGACCAACCTGATGGCGGGTCTGATTTCCGCACTGGCGGCCGAGCCGTATTATGGGCAGGACAGCCTCTCCAATGTTGCCGAGCGCCTGTTGCTGGAGGTCGACGACCTGTTTCCGGTGGCGGAGATGCTCGAGCATCTGGGGTTTGCCGAACTCAAGGGCGCCGACATCAAGCTGACCGACGCCGGCAAGCTGTTCGATGAGTACGGTACCCAGGAACGCAAAACCATTTTTGCCGATCATCTGCTCAGGTATGTGCCGTTGGCCGCCCGTATTCGCCAAGTGTTGCAGGAACGACGCGGTCATTGGGCGCCGCGTGTGCGTTTCGAGCAGGAGTTGGGAGACTCGCTCAGTGACACCGCGATAGAAGAAACGCTGGAGAACGTGATCACTTGGGGCCGGTACGCCGAAATATTCTCCTATGACGACAACACCGAGACTTTCAGTCTGGAAGATGTCGAAGGCAGTCTGTAACCGGCTCATTCAGGGCCGGACACGACGATGCAACAGGTAGCTCATGGACAGACTCCAGGAAATGCAGGTATTCGTCGCCGTGGCGCAAGAGCAGGGTTTCTCTGCGGCGGCACGGCGCCTGGGGTTGTCGGCGGCCAGCGTGACGCGGGCGGTGGCGGCGCTGGAGGTGCGTATCGGCACTCAATTGCTCACACGGACCACGCGCAGTCTGCATTTGAGCGAGGCCGGTCAGCGTTATCTGGACGACTGTCGACGCATTCTGGCGGACATTCAGGAAGCCGAGGCGTCAGCCGCCGGCAGTCACGCGCAGCCACGTGGTCAACTGACGATCACCGCGCCGGTGCTATTCGGTGAGTTGTTCGTCACGCCGGTGATGGTTGGCTACCTTGAGCAGTTTCCCGACATCAGTATCAACGCGTTGCTGGTCGACCGGGTGGTGAGCATGGTCGAGGAGGGCATCGACGTCGCCGTGCGCATCGGTGAACTGCCTGACAGCAATCAGCACGCCATTCTGGTCGGCGAGGTGCGGCGGGTTATCTGCGGGTCTCCCGATTATCTGAAGCGTCATGGCCGGCCAATGCATCCCAATGATCTGGGCCGGGCGCGGATTGTTGCCACCTCGTCCATTGGGCAACAGCGAAACTGGCCCTTTAGCGAGGCCGGAGAGGTGTTGAGCATTCGCCCTGAACCGCGTCTGGTCGTCACGGCGAATCAGGCGGCAATCACGGCCGCGGCTCTGGGGCTTGGATTGACCCGGGTTCTTTCCTATCAGGTGGCCAGCAAGGTGGCCAGCGGTGAGTTGGAAATCGTCCTGCAAGACTTCGAACTGCCGCCGTTGCCCATCCATGTGGTGTATCAGGGCGGGCGCAAGGCGCCGGTGCGGGTACGCAGTTTCGTGGACTATGCGGTGAAGGCATTACGTGAACATCCGGCATTGCGCGCCTGAGCGTTATTGCGCTGGGTGAAATGATCGATTGTGTTTTCTGGTTATTCTGTTGATTTGATGGCAGGTGGAAGATAACGCCACTTAGCGCGGTTCCCTCCTGAACCGCGTGATCCAGCCGCGGAGTCGACTATGCACGCCATCAAACTCTACAACTTCCCACGTTCCGGCCACGCCCACCGTGTGGAGCTGATGCTGTCGTTGCTTGAGCTGCCAACCGAACTGATCTTCGTCGATCTGGCGAAAGGCGCACACAAACAGCCGGATTTTCTTGCACTCAATGCCTTTGGTCAGGTTCCGGTGATCGATGACCAGGGTGTGGTGCTGGCC
The DNA here is from genome assembly GCF_056396945.1 of Pseudomonas sp. 05N432. Classification (NCBI taxonomy): domain Bacteria; kingdom Pseudomonadati; phylum Pseudomonadota; class Gammaproteobacteria; order Pseudomonadales; family Pseudomonadaceae; genus Pseudomonas; species Pseudomonas sp. 05N432. The sequence continues at coordinate 135,714 of NZ_JBFTMM010000004.1, forward strand.
GATTCCAACGCGATTCTGGTGTACCTGGCGCAGAAGTATGGCAAGGGCCGTTGGTTGCCCGCCGACCCGGTCGGTGCAGCCAGAGTTCAGCGCTGGTTGTCGATAGCGGCCGGACCGATTGCCTTCGGCCCGGCCATTGCACGACTGATCACGGTGTTCGGTGCACCTAACAATGCCGATGAAGTGATTACCCGTTCCCACAACCTGCTCAAGGTGATTGATCAGGAACTGAGCAAATCGACCTATCTTGCGGGTGATGAGCCGACCATCGCCGATGTTGCTGCCTACAGCTACATCGCGCATGCGCCGGAAGGCAACGTGTCGCTGGCTGATTATGCCAACGTGCGGGCCTGGCTGGCGCGGATCGAGGCCTTGCCCGGTTTTGTCGGCATGCCACGCACTGTGGCCGGTTTACAAACTGCCTGAAGCGCTTGCGGCCTGGCGATGTCGGGCCGTTCACACTGCGCCGGGTGCGCAGGGGAGAACCGTGATGGAGCTTTCACCTTGGCATGCCGGCGAGAAACAGTTACAGGCTCATGCAGGGGTTGCCGAGCGTATGGAAGCGCACGGGCGCAAGGTGATCCGCAAGCAAATGCCGGATCAGCATCGGCAGTTCTATCGGCAGTTGCCGTTCATGGTGTTCGGTGCCGTGGACGCCGACGGTAACCCCTGGGCGAGCATCCTCGAAGGCCCGCCGGGTTTCGCCCATTCCCCCGAACCTGCGCAGTTGCAACTCGACAGCCTGCCCACGTTGGACGACCCGGCGCAATTACACGCCGGGGCGGCGATTGGCTTGCTGGGGATCGAGTTGCACACAAGGCGGCGTAACCGGATCAACGGCCGGGTCAGTGCGATTGGCGCGCAAGGCCTGAGCGTCTCGGTCGAGCAGTCCTTCGGTAATTGCCCGCAGTACATTCAATTGCGGCAGTTCGAATCGGTGCCGTTGGCCGATCCGTCGACTCGTATCGCACAACGCCTGAATTCGCTGGATGACGCGGCCAAGGCGATGATTCGGGATGCCGACACCCTTTTTGTCGCCAGTTACGTGGATGTGGATAACTCACGTTCTGTGGATGTTTCCCACCGTGGTGGCCAGACGGGCTTCGTTCAGGTCGAGGGTGACTGCCTGACCATCCCTGATTTTGCTGGCAATCTGCACTTCAATACCTTGGGCAACCTGCTGCTCAATCCGCGGGCCGGGTTGCTGTTTATCGATTTCACCACAGGCGATCTGCTGCAGGTCAGCGGTCGTACCGAAATAATCCTCGATGGCCCACAAGTAGAAGCCTTTCAAGGCGCCGAACGGCTGTGGAAGCTGCATGTGCAGCAGGTGGTTCGGCGACCCGCAGCGTTGGCGTTGCGCTGGCGCTTCGATGGGGTTTCGCCCACCAGTTTGTTGACCGGCACCTGGGAACAGGCTGCCGCCAGGTTGCAGGCAGCGGCATTGGGCGATTGCTGGCGGCCAATGCGGGTGTCCCGGATCGAGCGGGAAAGCCAGAGCATTCGCTCGATCTATCTGGAGTCGGCTGACGGCGCCGGGTTACCGCTGTTCCAGGCCGGGCAGCATTTGCCGGTGCGCTTCACGCTTGATGGCCAGGTGCATATCCGCACTTACAGTCTGTCGAGTGCGCCCTCCGATGAGTTCTTCCGTATCAGCGTGAAGCGTGACGGATTGGTGTCTTCGCACCTGCACGAAGGGATTCAGGTCGGTGATTTGATTGAAGTCCGCGCACCGCAGGGGCATTTCACGGTAGCCGCCAATGAACAGCGACCACTGGTGCTGTTGGCGGCCGGGGTCGGCATCACGCCGTTGTTGTCGATGCTGCGTGAAGTGGTTTACCAGGGCCGGCGCACCCGACGTACGCGGCCGAGCTGGTTGTTCCAGAGTTCGCGCAGCCTGGCCGATCAACCGTTTCGGGCTGAGCTGGACCGTTTGCTGGACGGTACGGATGGCGCTGTGCGGGTCGTTCGACTGCTCAGCCAGCCGGAAGATCAGGTCCGGGAGGGCGAGGATTTTGACCTGGCCGGGCGTATCGACCTTGCGCTGCTCAAAACCATCCTGCTGGTGGAAGACTACGATCAGCTGGATTTCGTCTTGTGTGGTCCGAGCAGTTTCACTCAAGGGCTGTACGACGATTTACGTGGGTTGGATATCCGCGATCAGCGGATTCACGCCGAAACCTTTGGTCCTTCAACGCTGCGTCGGCAGCCGGATCCGGAGGTGGTAGTCATCGAGCAGCCTCCAGCGGCCACCACTCCGGTCGCAGTCATGTTTCAGCGTTCGGCCGTCGATGCTCGCTGGCAGCCAGGCAGCGGCAGTTTGCTGGAGTTGGCGGAGAGTCGGGGGTTGCGACCAGAGTTCAGCTGCCGCGGTGGTTCCTGCGGCACCTGCAAGACCCGTTTGATCGACGGTCAGGTGACTTATCCACAGCCCCCGGCGGAGTTACCCGGTGCGGGGGAAGTGTTGATTTGCTGTGCGGTTCCGGCAGAGGGCCAACAGCCGCTGGTGCTCGACCTGTAATCAGTGTGGGAGCTACGCATAAGACAGCGATTTCTCTTCCAGCAGTTCCTGATACAGCTCGGTCCATTTGCGACCCATTTCGTCAGCGGTAAACAGCTGCCGGTAACGCGCTTCAGCCCTCATGCCCATTTCCGCTGCCCGGACAGGGTTTTCCCACAGCGTGCGCATGGCTTCGCGAAACGCCTGTGGATGACTCGGAGGTACCACCAGCCCGGTCTCACCGTGAATATTGATGTAACTGGTGCCGGTGCCGATTTCGCTGGAAATCATTGGTTTGCCGTACATCGCCCCTTCGAGCAGGGAGATGCCAAATGCTTCGGAGCGCAGGTGTGACGGGAACACAATCGCGTAGCTCAGTTGCAACAGTGCGACTTTGTCTTCGTCGTCCAGGCGCCCGAGGAAATGCAGGTTGCGTAGACCCAGCATTGCGGCCTGAGCGTGCAGCTCATTTTCCAGAGGCCCGGCACCGACAATCACCACCGGGTAATCGACGCCTTTGAGCGCATCGAGCAGGATGTGCAGGCCTTTGTAATAGCGCATGACGCCCACAAACAGGAAAAAGCGCTCACCCAGGCGCTCGCGCCAACGAGCCATACGTTCGGTGTCAGGTTTTGGATAAGAGTATTTATTCAGGCCGTAGGGAATGACCCGGGTTTTGTCCGAGAAGTTTTTCAGGACGTCACTGGTATGCAGGTAGTTTGGCGACGCCGCGACAATCCGGTCAGCGCTGGCAAGAAAGCGCATCATCAACGGCCGGTAGAGTTTGAGCAGATGCTTTTGCCGAATGATGTCCGAGTGGTACGTCACTACGCAGGGTTTGTTCATGCCGCTGAGGAAATGCACCACATCCATGAACGGCCAGGGAAAGTGATAGTTGACCACGTCGGCTTCTGCGGCCAATTCCCGAAACTGCTTGAAGACGCTGTAGGAAAAACCGGTAGACGCGAATTGCACATCGAGTTTGGCGCGATGGACCTCGTGCTGATAAAACGGGATGACTGCTGGTGTCGGGTTGGCGCTTAACGTCAGAACCTTGCTCTGAATGCCATGCGGTGCGCCGCTTTCGCATAGTTCAAACATGACATGTTCGATACCTCCGACAGATTCTGACAAATACGTTTTGTAAAAATGAAGAACACGCATTCAACCTCCCAAAGCCTGGCGGTAGGCGTGAACTGTCAGATTCGCGCAGCGTTCCCAGGAAAATAGCTTCGCCCGTTGCAATCCCGCTTTTCGGCATACCTGCCGATGCGTTTCATCGTCGACCAAACGACTCATGACTTCACACAACCCATGCACATCATCAGGTTCAATATAATTGCCCGCGGTGCCTGCGACTTCGGGCATGGCTGAGCGTCGGGTCAATATCACGGGTGTGCCGCTGGTCATGGCCTCCAGAACCGGCAGACCAAAACCTTCATAAACAGAGGGGAAAACCAGCGCTCGGGCGCCAGCTACCAGCTGTGCGACGTGCTCATCAGGCAGGTACCCCAACAGGCGGACATGGCCAGTTGCCAGGGCCTTGTGCAGTTCATCATCAAGTTGCTCACCCTTCCACCCGGTCATGCCGATTACCAGCAACGGAAAACGCTGACGCTGTGCCAGCGGCAGTTGCGCGTGAGCACGCAATGCCAGCGACAGGTTCTTGCGCGGCTCCAGAGTACCGACACACAGAAAGTACCCTTGTGGCTGCACGCCGTGAGGTTGCAGCGCCTGCTGCAAGGACTTGTTCGAACGTGGATGAAAACGCGCCGCGGCCCCCAGTGGGGCAACCACGAAACGCTCGGGCCCAAGGCCGAAATAGCGCTGGGCTTCGTCGGCGATAAACTGTGAGTCGGTCAGGATCAGACGTGCCTGTCGCACGCCTTGGCCCAGTCGACGTTCAATTTCCCGTAACCGCGCTGCCGGTTGGGTCGACGGGTAGTGCAGATGGGTCAGGTCGTGCAGGGTGATGATGGTCGGGCCCTTGAACGCCAAGGGCCACAGACTCGGCTCGTGGTAGAGGTCGATGGCCGCCGGCAGTCCTCGGTCGAAGCGCCGTTGTTCCAGCCAGCGACGTGCCTGATAGGCACCGGGGATCTGCCGCAGCAACGGGGTCAGCCGTGAGTAGCCGGGCATTGCTGCTGCCGGTAGCGACGAACTCCAGCCCCAGCCGTGGAACAATGACAATTCCAGGTCAGGTTCATGGGTCAGTGCATTGACCAGTTCGGCCAGATAGTGGCCGATACCGGTTCGGGGTGCCTGCAGAATTCGTGCGTTAAGGGCAATCTGCATGCTGCCTCTCGACGGCCACCGGAGTCTTCTTCAGGTTGCGCAAGACTCGGTCGACCAGTTGTGCGCTGGCCTCGCGCCAACCGAGCCAGCGCCATTCGCTCACCTTGCGCGCGGCCGGGAAGGTCCCGGTGTTTTCCATGTGGGTGATCAGGTCGACCAGGCTTTGCGGGGCCGCGAGATCGAAATAGGCCATGAACTCACCACCAATTTCACGGAACACCGGAATGTCGCTGCCCATCGCCGGCAGGCCGCGCTGCATTGCTTCCACCAGCGGCAGGCCGAAACCTTCGACGTAGGACGGAAACACCAGCGACGTGGCGTTGGTGTATGCGTACTCCAGGCTTTTGTCCGAGAGAGAGTTGAACATGAACAAGCGCGTGTTGAGTTCCGGGTGTTTACGAATTCGCTCAATCAGTGCCTCGCACTTCCAGCCAATGCGCCCGGCAATACACAGACGCGCCCGCGAGCCTTTTGCCCAGGCCAGTTCGAACGCATCGAGCAGATAATCGTGGTTCTTGCGTGGCTCGATGGTGCTGACCATCAGGAACACCGGGTCCTTGCTCTTGAACATCTGCTGAAGGTCTGCGTTCACCTTCGACGCGTCATCGCACAAGTCCAGTTCACTGCCCAGGTGGAAGTAGTCGAACCAGCGTTGTCGGACTTGCTCGGCCCCGACCCGGCGCAGCATTTCATCGCAAACCTGATCGCGGATGGTCGCGGAAATGGCGATATAGCCATCCGCAGTGCGGGCAATCCAGTCGAACCAGTCATTGAACACCCTGACGAGCCCGGCGTCGCAATACTGCGGATGGGTCAGCGGAATCAGGTCGTAGATCACTGAAACGATACCCACGCCGTCACGTTTGAGCTGTTCGGCCAAGGGGAAAAAATCCGCATGCCAGGAAGAGTCCAGCAGCACCAGTTGATCGCCCGGTTGGTGTTGCAGCGGCGTGCAACGGGTCGGGATTTCCTGGTTCTTCAGACAGCGATCGAGAATCCGCAGGGGAATACTCAAGCAGGCAAACGCAAGGAGTCGGCAACCGATGTACAGCACGCGACGGGCAAACAGCGATTGGCGGAACGGCCGGCGGCGTTCAAGGGTTCGCTGGCGCAGCCAGAAGTGGTTGGCGACTTGCTCCATCCGTACGCGCAGGCTCATCAGGTCCAGCTTCGGTGTCGGCAGGGGAGCCAGGCTTGTCACTCGATACAGTGCACCGTTGAGCATCACTACCGGAATGCATTCCACCGACGGATCTTTTTTCGGTAACTCGCGGATGACATTGCGCACTACGCGTTGAATTCCGGAGTTGGCCTGGGGGTGTTCGAACACATAGGTGCATTCGACCAGTAACCGCGTCATGGTGCTGTCTCCGGGGTGATGGGTTCTACTGGGGTGTCCGACGAGCGCGTAATGCTGGTTTGCGCCTCAAGCCAGGAACAGCCGACGAAGTCTTCCTGACGGTTGTTGATGACATGGAATACCAGGCCGTAATCGCGCCATTCGAAATTTCGGTCCAGGTGCGAGTCCAGGCGCGACAGGCTCAGGGCGACGGAGTAGTTGCCCTTGCCCAGGCGCATGGGAAAGGCAAAGCGGTAGGTCACCCGTTCGCCAGCGCTCAGGTCGGTCAACGCCTGTTCGAGCCGATGGGTGTTGATGCCATACATCGCCTGGCCCAGGCGATCCTTGATCAGGAAACCCAACACCAGTCGTTCGATGTCCTGGCGGACGTCAACTTGCACCTCCAGCACCATCGGCTGGCCGACTTCGGCCACTTCCACCGAGCGCTGGCGCTGATCCAGCAGGCGCACGCTGTGGATGGTCGCTTCGCCGGTGCCGGAGATGGTTTGCACCTGGCCATTGGCGAGCATTTCCTGGCGTACGATCTGGCCTTCGCGTTCGGCGAGCATGGCGTTGTAATAGTCCATCACCTCTTCCGGCTTGCCGTGCATGGCCATGCGACCCTTTTCCAGGAGGATGGCGGTGTCGCAGATCGACTGAATCGCCGAGCGGTCGTGAGACACGATCAGCAAGGTAGTCCCGGCCCGACGGAAGCTGCGGATGCGTTCGAAACTCTTGTGCTGGAAGTAGGCGTCACCGACTGACAGCGCTTCGTCGACGATCAGGATGTCCGGCCGCCGCGCCGTAGCGACACTGAACGCCAGCCGCATCTGCATGCCACTGGAGTAGGTGCGCACCGGGTGGTCGATGGCGTCGCCAATTTCGGCAAACCCTTCGATTTCCGGCATTAGCGCTTCGATCTCTTCGACCTGCATCCCCAGCAACTGACCGGCCATGAAAGCGTTCTGGCGTCCGGTAAAATCGGGGTGAAAGCCCATGCCCAACTCAAGCAACGCGGCGACGCGCCCGTGCAGATGGATCTGCCCGCATGTGGGCTGGGTGGTGCCGGTGATCATCTTCAGCAAAGTACTTTTGCCGGCGCCGTTGACCCCGACAATGCCGACTGCTTCACCCGGCTGGATTTCAAAATCGACACCTTGCAGGACCCAGTGCAAGTGATGACGGGATCGGGAAAACGGCACCAGCCATTCAAACAGCCGGCTCCAGCGGTTTGGATACTGTTTATAGGCCTTGCCCAGGCCACTGACGCGTATATGTCCCATCAGAGCTCGTCCACCATTTCACCGACACGCTGGCGGAAAAGCCGCAGCCCCATCACGCAGAACAGCACGCCAATCACCAACAGCGGAGTCAGCGAACTCCAGACCGGCCATTGGTTGTAGAGAAACAGATTCTGGTAGCTTTGCATCAAGGCGGTCATGGGGTTGAGCCCCAACAGCCGTTGAACGGGCTCGGGAAGGATCGACATCGGATAGACGATCGGTGTCAGCCAGAACCAGAACTGCAGGCAAATCCCGAAGAACTGTCCGACGTCGCGGAAGAATACGTTCAGCACCCCGAGAATCATCCCCAGCCCGGCGCAGAAGATCACCTGGAGTATCAGCAGCGGCACCAGTGCCAGCATCGCCATGCCCGGCAAGCGCCCGGAGATCAGCAAAAAGCCGAGGAACAAGCCAAGGATGATCGCGAAGTTGATCCCCGCGTTGAGCAATACGATCACCGGCAGGCAGATCCGCGGGAAGCTGATTTTCTTCAGCAGATTGGCGTTTTCCAGAAACATGCCCTGGCTGCGCAGGGTGATTTCGGAGAACAGCCCCCAGGTCAGCAGACCGGCGCAGAGGTACACGCTGTAGGCCAACCCGTCTTCCACACCGGGCAATCGGGCGCGCATGATCTGGGAAAAAATCACCGTGTAGACGACGATCATCGACAGCGGATTGAGCACGGTCCAAAGCGCACCGAACAGTGAGTTGCGATACCGCGACTGGAACTCTCGCTTGACACTACCGAGGATGAAGCCCCGGTAGCTCCACAGCGAGCGATACAAATTGAGCAACATTCAGACCGTCCTGCCGTACTGATCTTCGAAGCGGACGATATCGTCCTCTCCCAGATACTCACCGCTTTGAACTTCAATGATCACCAGATCGATCACCCCCGGGTTTTCCAGACGATGCTTGTGCCCGGCGGCAATGAAGGTGGACTCGTTTTTGGCCACCAGATGCGACCCCGAACCGTTGTTGGTGACCTTGGCCATGCCTTCGACCACCACCCAGTGTTCGTTACGGTGATGGTGCATTTGCAGCGACAGCTTGGCGCCAGGTTTGACCACGATGCGTTTGATCTTGAAGCGCGGGCCTTCCTCCAGCACGGTGTAAGTGCCCCACGGCCGGCTGACGGTGCGGTGCAGGCGATAGCTTTCGTGTTCTTTCTCTTTGAGCTGCTTGACCACCTTGCGCACGTCTTGTGCGCGGTCGGCGTGGGCCACGAGTACGGCGTCGGCAGTGTCGATGACGATCAGGTTATCCACGCCAACGGTCGCGACCATGCGGCCATCGCTCTGGACGAAGTTGTTGTGACTGTCGATGAACAGCGCTTCGCCGCTGGCGCGGTTGTTCTGTGCGTCGGCCGCAACCAGGGCACTGACAGCCCCCCACGAGCCGATGTCGCTCCAATCGAAGCCGGCAGGCACCACCACCACCTTGTCGGAACGCTCCATCAAGGCATAGTCGATAGAAATATCAGTCATTTCGGCGAAATGTGTCGCCGACAATTCCTGTTGCAGGCAGCCGCCGGTCTCGACTGTGGTGCTGGCCGCCAGGCACGCGTCGGCCTGTTCGAGCAGTTGCGGGGCGTGGAGCTGCAACTGCGCCAGCAAAGTGCCGACCGAGAAACAGAACATGCCCGAGTTCCACAGGAAATTGCCGCTTTCCAGGTAGTGCATGGCGGTTTGCAGGTCGGGTTTTTCGACGAAGCGTGCGACCTTGGCCGCGCCTTGCTCGTCCAGCGACTCACCGCGTTCGATGTAACCGAAACCGGTCTCCGGCGCCGTCGGGATTACACCGAAGGTCACCAAATGTCCGGCCTCGGCCAGTTTCACGGCATGGCTGACGGCGGTCTTGAAAGCCTTTTCATTCTGGATCAGGTGGTCAGCCGGCATCACCACCAGAATCGCTTCGTTGCCGTGCAATGCCTGCAGCGACAGGGCCGCGGTGGCAATGGCCGGCGCGGTATTGCGGCCTACCGGTTCCAGCACGAAGTGGCCGCGGTGATGACCCAGATGGGCGTCCTGATAGTGATCCTTGCTTTGAAAGTAGTAGTCACGGTTGGTCACCGTGACGATATCGCCGTGTGTGCCGAGCAGCCCGGCCGCGCGCTGATAGGTCTTGCCCAGCAGTGTCTGGCCATCGGGTAAGGTCATGAACGGCTTGGGGTGACCTTCACGCGAAACCGGCCACAGCCTTGTCCCGGTACCACCGGAAAGAATCACGGGAATCAGCATGGCCTACTCCTTGGCGACGCGCTTCATGTCCGCATCCATCATCATGCGGATCAGGGTCTGCAAATCTGTTTTTGGCTCCCAGCCCAACAGCCGTTTCGCCTTGGCCGGATTACCCAACAGCACGTCGACTTCGGCCGGGCGGAAAAACGCCGGATCGATCTTCACGAAATCACGGTAATCGAGGCCGACGTGTTCGAAGGCGATCTGGCACATCTCGCGCACCGTGGTCGTCACGCCCGTGGCGACCACGAAGTCATCGGCCTTGTCCTGTTGCAGCATCAGCCACATGGCTTCGACGTAGTCGCCGGCAAAGCCCCAATCGCGCTTGGCGTCGATGTTACCCAGGCGCAACTCCTGCTGCTTGCCCTGTTTGATGCGGGCGGCGGCGTCGGTGACTTTGCGGGTCACGAATTCGATTCCGCGCAGCGGTGATTCGTGGTTGAACAAGATGCCGCTACTGGCATGCAGGTTGAAGCTTTCGCGGTAGTTCACGGTGATCCAGTGACCGTAGAGCTTGGCCACACCGTATGGGCTGCGCGGATAGAACGGAGTGTTTTCGTCCTGTTGCTCGGCCTGGATCAGGCCAAACATTTCGCTGGTCGAAGCCTGGTAGAAACGCGTGTGCGGGCTGAACTGACGAATCGCCTCGAGGAGGTGGGTCACACCCAGCCCGTCGACGATCCCGGTAGTCACGGGTTGGTCCCAGGACGCGGCGACAAAGCTTTGCGCGGCCAGGTTGTAGACTTCGTCGGGAGCCGACTTGATCACCGCGCGCTGCACCGAACAGGCGTCTGCCATGTCGCCGTCCAGATAGACAATGTCACCTTCGACGCCCATTTCGCGCAGACGCCAGCGCGAGTCGCTGCTGCGCCGTGCTACCAGGCCGTGGACTTTATAGCCCTTGTCGAGCAGCAGTTTGGCGAGGTAGGCGCCGTCTTGTCCGGTGATCCCTGTGATCAATGCACTTTTTGTCATTCTTGTCGTACCCGTGACTCCCAGTCGGACAGGATCGCCCGCAGGGATTGTTGTGTTGTAAGTTCAGGCGCCCATCCTGTGGCCTGGTGCAGCTTGGCATGGCTGCCACAGACGCGACGCTGCTCTGCGCGGCGAAGACGCGCAGGGTCTTGAATCAGTTGCATATCGACCTGGGCCAGATCGGCCAGTTGCTCGATCAGGGCGCGGATGCTCTGCTCGACACCGGAGCAGATGTTGTAGACCTGTCCGGGCGCACCGCGTTCAAGCAATGCCAGGTAGGCGGAGACGACATCGCTGACATCGAGAAAATCGCGCGTTACATCAATGTCACCCACTTCCAGTTCAGGCGCTTGCAGGCCGTGCTTGATCCGGCAAATTTGCCGGGCGGCGCTGGCGATGACAAAGCTGTCCAGCTGCCCGGCACCGATGTGGTTAAAGGGGCGTGCGACCAGCACCGGCCAGCCTTCGGTCATGCCCCATTGCAGGCACAGCATTTCCGCCGAAAGCTTGCTCACGGCATACGGGTTGCGCGGGCAGGGCGGCTGGTGCTCGTCGATCGGCAAGGCGCTTTCGCTGACCTGGCCGTAGACGTCGCCGGAGCTGACATACAGAAAGGTGCCGTTGAAGTCTCGGGCCTTGAGGGCTTGCAGCAGGTTCAGGGTACCCAGCAGGTTGACCTGAAAAGTCTTCGCCGGGTCACGAAAGGCTTCGGGGACAAAGGTTTGTCCAGCCAGGTGAATCACGGCATCAGGCATTTGCGGCCACAGGCCTTCGAGGCTCTTGGGTTCGCAAAGATCATAACGGGATGGAACGGGCGACAATTCCCACCCCGAGTCGTCTGTGTTCAGACGGGATTGGATGTGACGTCCTACGAATCCACTGAGACCCGTAATGAACAGACGTTTTTTCAAACAGCGGCCCCCTCAATGAGCAAACTTCGGCAACCTCCAGTCTTTGCTGGGTAAACCGGAAAGCATGGGCTGCTTTCTCGGTCATATCAGACATGCGAAGTCGTTGTTGTAGTTGTTTGGTAGCCAATCTGTGCCAATTGTGCGGCAATTTCAACAGGTCCCACCGTGACCGGTCAGTTCTCGTTTTAGTAGCCTGATTTATTCTCGCCAGACGGTTCACGAAGCCCTGGCGGATGTGTTTAGAATGCCCCTCATCACGATTGCCCAGCGATCAGCATGGCGGTAATCCGACCAGGCGAAGCTGACCACTAAAACAAGAACGCAGGCGGGCAGGCAGAGGATGGGCGAGCATCGGTATACCGGCTCGACCTGTGGCGCTACCGTCATAAGAATGAGACTGCCGGGACGGCGGTTTCATCGTGGGATGCCATGAATTTCATTCTTTACTCGGACGTGAACGACCGCTCGATCAGCCAGAGCCTCGGCCGTCCCGAATACAGTTACTACTTCGTCCTCAAGGCTTATCGCCCGGTGCTGGAAAGCCTTGGGCGGGTCCACGTGGTTGAATCGACCACCGAGATCGACCCGCTGTATCGGCAGCTTCAGCTCAATGGCGAAGAGAGCCTGTTCCTCTCGTTCACGCCCCCCCACAAAACCCTGAGCAACCTGCACTGCCCGACAGTCTGCGTGGTTGCCTGGGAGTTCGACTCGATCCCGAACGAGCCATGGGATAACGACCCGCAGCAGGACTGGAGCCGTACGCTGGCACGCCATGGGCGGGTGATTACCTTGTCCAGCCATACTGCGCAGGCTGTGCGCAGGGCATTGGGCGAGGACTTCCCGGTATTGGTCCTGCCGACACCGCTGTGGGAAACCTTCGCCGAGGTTCGCAACCAGTTTGCGAATGTACCGATCAACCCGGGCACGACGTTGCAGACCAAGGGCTGCATCATCGACAGTCGCGTTTTGGGTCTTTCGGCTGACGGGCTGATTGCACCGATCGTCACTGCGCCAGAGCCCGAACCGGCGCAACTGCCAGCGCCAGCAGAACCCGAAATCGTTAACGAGGCGCCCCCTCTGACCTGGCGTCGACGTGCGTTCATCGTCAAGCACTACGTGCGGCAGACCTATCGTGAAGCCTTTCGCGATCTGCTGCCCGAGCGCCTGCGTACGCTGATCGCCAGTCTGCGACCCGAGCGTCCGGTGATGGCAGAGCCTGTAGTGGAAGTGACCGTCGAGGCGCCGCCTAAAGACCCGCACCCGCAAGCCAGCCTTCCCGATACCACAGCGGTGGTCGAAACCCGGGTCGATGGAGTGATTTACGTCAGCGTTTTCAACCCTGATGACGGTCGCAAGAACTGGCACCAACTGATTACCGCGTTCTGCTGGGCCATGCGTGACGTCGAAGATGCCACGCTGGTGCTGAAAATGACCCAGAGTGACCTGTCCACCTACTACGTCGAAATGCTGACCCTGCTGTCGCAACTGTCGCCCTTTGCCTGTCGCGTGGTCGTCATGCATGGCTATCTGGATGACCAGCAGTTTGCCCGGTTGTACGGGGCCGCCAGTTTCTACGTCAATGCCTCGCGCTGTGAAGGGCTATGCCTGCCACTGATGGAGTTCATGGCGTGCGCAAAACCGGTGATCGCACCGGCGCATACGGCGATGCAGGATTACATCGACGACCGCGTGGCCTTTATCGTCGAGTCCAGTCAGGAACCGGCCGTCTGGCCGCAGGACACGCGCATCCTGTTCCGCACCTTGCGCCACCGACCGGACTGGGGCTCGCTGAAAACCGCCTATCAGAACAGTTACCGGATGGCCAAGGAGCAACCGGCCAGCTATCAGGCGATGTCCGTGGCGGCGAGCGAACGCATGCGCGATTACTGCAGTTTCGCGGCGGTGCAAAAACGCCTGACGGGTTTTTTCGAATTGGCCCAGGTCACTGAGCCTACGCCGGCATCGACTGCCGCCGTAGCGGGTACGGCATCATGCTGATCATCATTCATTCAGAAACCAACAAAAGTAACATCCTGCAGAACCTCGGCCGCCCCGAGTACAGCTACTACTTTGTGCTCAAGGAGTTCCGCCCGGTGCTGGAGCGGCTGGGGCAGGTCATCGAAGTCAGCAATCCCGACGAACTGGTCGACCGTTTATATTTCGATTGCCAAAGCCGTGGCGAGGATTGTGTGTTCCTGTCCTTTTCGCCCCCGCATCGCACTCCGATGCATTACGCCTGCCCGACCATCCCGGTATTCGCCTGGGAGTTCAGTACCATTCCCACCGAAAGCTGGCAGGGCGAGCCTCGGCATGACTGGCGCCTGGTGCTGGGTGCATCGGGTGCGGCGATTACCCATTCCAGTTTCACGGTAAACGCCGTGCGCGACGTGATGGGGCCGGACTACCCGATCAGTGCCATCCCGGCACCGGTCTGGGACCGTTTTGCCGGACGGGGCCGGGGCTTGAGCAAAAAGCCCCAGGCCGAACAGGTGAAACTCAACCTGCGCGGCCTGTTGATCGACAGTCGTGAACTGGACCTGCGGCCTTACGGACCCGAGGCGTTGCGCGAAGGTGAGGCGGTGGCGTTCGATGGGCCGGTGCGTGATTGCGAGCTGGTGCTCGACGGTGTGATCTATACCTCGGTCTTCAACCCTTACGATGGCCGCAAAAACTGGCAGGACATGCTCAGCGCGTTCTGCACCACGTTCCGCAATACGCCCGATGCGACACTGGTACTGAAGCTGACGCACCACGATATCGCCGATGCGCTGAACGACATGCTGCATCATCTTTACAAGAACCAGTCGTACCGCTGCCGCATTGTGCTGATTCACGGCTTCCTTGCCGATGCGGATTATGAGCGTCTGGTCGAAGCCACCAGTTACGTGGCCAACAGCTCGTTTGGTGAAGGTCAGTGCCTGCCGTTGATGGAGTTCATGTCCTGCGGCAAACCGGCCGTTGCTCCTTGCAACACGGCGATGGCGGACTACATTGACTGCGACAACGCCTTCATTGTCGACTCGACGGACGAGCTGACGGCCTGGCCCCACGATCCGCGTGCGGCCTACCGGACCCTGCGTTACATCACCAACTGGGATTCGCTGTGTTCGGCGTACCAGGCCAGTTACGACGTGGCGAAGGCGGATGACGAGCGTTATGAGCGCATGTCGGCCCATGCCGTGAACAGCCTGGAGAAATTCTGCAGCCAGGCCAGTACCGAACAGCGTCTGGAGAGCTTTTTCGCGCAGCTGTTGCAGCGCACCAAGGCGCTCACCGCGCAAACCGTCCAAGCATGATTCGCGGGCTGCTCAGGTGGTTGCGTCCGACACCTGCCCCCATCCCGGTGACCGTTCCGGCAAGCCCTGTATCACCCAGGGATGTGGGCTTATGTGACGCCGTGCTCGACGGCTGGTTTCTGGGTGACAGCGGTGAATTGCTCAAGGGCTTCGCCATCACGGCGGACGACACCTTGCTGGACGTCGGTTGCGGTGAAGGTGTGGCGACGTTGTTTGCGGTACGTCAGGGCGCCTCGGTGATCTTCACCGACAGCGAACACGACAAGGTCCGCGACCTCGCCCGGCAAGTAGAAGCCCAGTCGGACCAGCCGAGCCTGGGGCTGGTCAGCAACAGCCTGCCGCTGCCGCTGGCCGATGGCTGCGCCAGCAAGGTCGTGTGCATGGAAGTGCTTGAGCACATCGATCAGCCCGAGCCGTTCATGGCCGAACTGGTGCGCATGGGACGCCCCGGGGCGTTGTACCTGCTGAGTGTGCCGGCGCCGGTGGGTGAACATTTGCAGCAGGGCATCGCACCCGCCAGCTATTTCCAGTCACCCAACCATGTACAGATCTTTACCCCGGAGCGCTTTGCCGCGTTGGTTGAAGACGCTGGGCTGGTGATCGAGCATCGTCAGGCCACAGGCTTTTTCTGGGTCATGGGCATGATCTTTTTTTGGGCCAGCGAGCGGGCAGCCGGGCGCGATCCCGGGGGCGCGGTGCGAGACCGGATCCAGGCGCCGTACCCGCCGTTGATGGAGAGTTGGGCGCGAACCTGGCAAGACCTGCTGGCGCAACCCAACGGGCTGGCGATCAAGCAGGTGCTTGATCAATTCATGCCCAAGAGCCAGGTGATCATTGCCCGCAAACCGGTGGATACCGATGCAATGTCCAGGAGGACGGCATGAGCAGCAAACGGATCATGGACATCGAGTTGTTGCGTGGCATTGCGGTGCTCGGCGTGTTGTTCCATCACCTGCAAGGCAGTCTGTTCACCGACACGGTGCCACTGCTGCAAACCATCACTGCGTTTGGCCAACCCTGGTGGGGCGTCGATCTGTTTTTCGCCATCTCGGGGTTTGTCATCGCTCGCAGTCTTATACCGGCGTTGCAAGGCTGCAGCACGCGTCAGGAATACTGGCAGCAGACGCGCAACTTCTGGCTGCGCCGAGCCTTTCGACTGTTGCCGTCGGCGTGGCTGTGGCTGGCGCTGATGTTGCTGGCCTGTGTGTTTCTCAACCGCTCCGGGGCCTTCGGCACGCTGCACGCGAATGTGCAGGCGACCTTGGCGGGGATTGCGCAGTACGCCAATTTTCGCTTTGCCGACAGCTTCTACCACTATGAGTACGGCACCAGTTTCGTCTACTGGAGCCTGTCGCTGGAGGAGCAGTTCTACCTGTTGTTTCCGTTGCTGATTCTGGTCTGTCGCAAACACCTGGTGTGGGCACTGCTGGCGCTGGTCGCGGTGCAGTTGCTGACGTTGCGCACGCCGATCCTGATGGTGGTCCGAACCGACGCATTGGCCCTTGGCGTGCTGTTGGCCATGTGGAGTGGGCGACCCGGTTATGTGCGCTGGGAACCGACGTTCTTACGCCGGCCATGGGTCGGGGTGTCGGCGCTGGTGGTTATTTCGTTGACGTTGAGCGTGCTAGCCACCGACCGCTTCACGTTCACCAACTACCGAATCGGCGCGATTGCCGTGCTCAGTGCGGTGCTGGTCTGGGTGGCGTCCTACAACCGTGATTACTTGATGCCTCGGGGGTTGCTGAAGAGTCTGATGACCTGGATCGGCAGTCGCTCCTACGGTATCTACCTGATTCATATTCCGGCCTATTCGCTGGTCCGTGAATTCATCTTCCGCTTGCAGGCGGTCAATCTGCCCAATCCGGCCGGGCATCCAATCCTGACCCTGCTGATCGCTGGCGGGGTGATCGCCCTGTTGAGTGAGCTCAATTACCGCTGCATCGAAATGCCCATGCGTAATCGCGGTGCCGCGCTGGTGCTACGCCTGGGCACGTCCCGAACCTCCGTCCCATCCTCTGGAGTGACCTCATGCTGAGCCTTTTGAAGAAACTCACGGCGGGTGCGCCCGTCCCTGCACCCGTGCAGCCAGAGGCGCCCGCGACCAAGGTCGATCCGTACATGCTGGGGCTGCACGATGCGATCCTCAGCGGCTGGTTCAACCAGCAAACCGGCGAGCTGTTCACCGGTTTCCCGGTGACCGCCGAGGACACGTTGCTCGACGTCGGCTGCGGTGACGGTGGTAACGTGCATTTCTGTGCCACGCGCGGTGCAAAGATCATCATTGCCGATATCGATGCAGCCAAGGTCGAGGCGACCCGTCAGCGTCTCAGCGACACCATCGCGCCCAGCGTCGAGTGTCACGTCACCGACTGCAATCCACTGCCGATAGCCACTGCGACCGCGACGCGGGTGGTCTCCACCGAGGTCATCGAACACGTCGACGATCCGGCACAGTTCCTCGCCGAACTGGTGCGCGTAGGTAAGCCTGGCGCGCTGTATTTGCTCAGCGTCCCGCATCCCAGCTCGGAAGACCTGCAAAAAGACATCGCCGCTCCCGAGTATTTCCAGAAGCCCAACCACATCCGGATCATCAGCGAAGAGCAGTTCAAGCAGATGGTCAGCGATGCCGGCCTGGAACTGATCAGTCACAGCCAGTACGGTTTTTACTGGTCGATGTGGATGCTGCTGTTCTGGGAAGCCAAGGTCGATTTCAGCAACGCTGATCATCCACTGCTCAATCACTGGGCTGACACCTGGCAGGCCGTGCTGGATTCGCCACGCGGGGCGCAGATCAAGCAGGCGCTGGACGCAGTTGTGGCGAAAAGTCAGGTGATCATTGCCCGCAAGCCTATGGCTGCGTAGGCTAACGTGCTGAGCAACAAGGGCCCTGAGAGGCCCTTTTTGCGTTAAGGGATTAACTCAGCCACAGGCCTTTATGTCAGCGACTTTTTTCGTCCGTTGCGCGCTATTGCTAGTCGCTGTGCTGCTCAACGGTTGCCAGCCGCAGGACGCGCCGCCGCTCGATCAACAGCTTTACGTCTGGCAGCGGCAATGGACTGATGCTCATGACGACGCCCTGGCTCAATCGCGCGGGGACTTTTCAACGTTGCGGGTGTTGGCCTTGCAGACTTATCCACAGGCTGGCTGGCGTCGCGCGCGAATCAACCCTGCGCTGTTGAAAAATGATGGTCGCCCACTGATTGCGGTGATTCGGCTCGATGGCCAGCTCAAGACCCTGGATCAAACCGAAGCCACGGCGCAGATCCAGAGCGTAGTTGCCGAGTGGCAGGCTCAGGGCCTGACGCTGGCCGGTGTCGAAATTGACCACGATTCCGGCACGGCGCGCCTGCCGGCCTACCGCGAGTTTCTTGCGAGGTTGCGCAACGTGTTGCCGGCTACGTTGAAACTGAGCATCACTGCACTGCCGGCCTGGCTCGACAGTCCCGAACTGCCGGGGTTGCTGGCGGTGGTCGACAGCAGCGTGTTGCAGGTGCACGCGGTGAACAGTCCCGAACACGGGTTGTTTGATCCGGCCCAGGCGAAACAATGGGCCGGGCGCTGGAGCCGGATCACTGCGAAACCCTTCTACCTGGCGTTGCCGGCCTACGGTATCGCATTGCTGCCGGGGGACGGTGGGGCGCCGATTGTCGAAAGCGAAGTGCCGATCGAGCGCATCGGCCAGCGCCGTGAGCTACGGGCTGATCCGCAACAGTTATCGAAACTCGCCAGCCAATTGCGCGCCGAGCCACCGCCCCATCTGGCCGGGTTGATCTGGTTTCGTCTGCCACTCAAGGGCGACCGACGCGCGTGGAGCCTGGCAACGTTGCGTGCGGTGGCGCGCGGTGATCGGTTGGCCAGTCAGCTCGACCTGAACCTTTCCAGCCATGACGGTCTGTACGACATTGCGGTGAGCAATCGCGGCAACCTCGACGCAGGTCTGCCCGAGCGCGTGACGTTGGCGGTCACGGAATGCGATGCGGTGGATGCGCTCAACGGCTATACCGTGCAGCAGACACCCGGACAACTCAGCTTTACCCGCCTCAAAGACGGCCGATTGCCGGCAGAGGCCGAACGCTCCCTTGGTTGGGCGCGCTGCACAAAAATTGATCAAGGAAGTGCTCATGTCCACCCATAACGTGTCGCGTCATTTGCTCGCTGTAAGTCTCTGTCTGCCGCTGGGCTGCGCGATGGCTTGTGGGCCTGATTTTCCGCTGCGCTTGCTCGGCGACCGGACACAGATCCTGGGCGAATTGCCGGAAGGCAGCTTCCGGTTCGAAGTGAATCGCCTGGGCAAAGCCATCGCCGGTTTGAAGCCTGCACAGGTAATGACAGGCGACTATGTTTACGGCGCAGGCAATGATCTTTATGTGCAGGCGCGAAACACCGCTGAACAGACGGGTTTGAGCGACGCTCAGCGCGCGCAGGTAGCGCAGTTGCGAACACTTCAGAACGCGCAACAAGTGCAAGCCGAGGGCGCCAGCCTGCCGCCTGAACTCAGCCTGTACACCGCCGGTGCCGTGGCCTTCAATGCGGGCGAGCATGCTGTCGCGGCTGAGTATTTCCGCAAAGTGCTGGCGCTGCCGGCCGATCAGCGTGCGTTGCGCAGCACCTGGGCGGCTTACTCGCTGGGACGGGCCTTGTTCGCCATCAGCCAGGAGGCCAATGACCTCGATGAAACCGGGCGCCGCGAGAGTCTGCAACAGGCCCGGCAGGCCTTTGTGCAGGCTCGTCAGTTGAGTATCGAGGGCTTCAGCGACCCTCAGGAATTGGGCATCGCCAGCCTCGGCGAAGAAGCGCGGCTGGTACGCCTGGCCGGTGACTGGAACACCGCCGTCGAGCTTTACGCGACGCAGAGCCTGCAAGGCTCGCAAGTCGGTTACAGCTCACTCAAGCAGTTGATGAATGAACTGGGCGAGATGCCGGAGGCGCAGCTCAACGAGGTGCTCAAAGGCAAAGCGGTGCAGCAATTGGTCACGGCGGCGTTGATCAGCCATGTCGGTTGGTCGTACGGTGAACAACCACCCGCTGAACAAAAAATGATCAAGTCGCTGGTCCAGAGCACCGTTGGCAGCCTGGATAACGCTGATCGCCTGGCGGCGCTGAATTATCAGATCGGTGATTACGCCACCACCAAAACCTTGCTCGAACATGCCGGTGACAGCGGCCTGGCCTGGTGGCTGCGAGCCAAAATAGCGTTGCGGGAGGGTGACAAAGCGGCGGCTGCCGGCGCCTATGCCAAGGCGGCCAAAGCCTTCCCGCAGGATGAAAACTGGGGTGGTCGCAGGGCGTCCAGCGGTGACTACGAAACGCTCAAGCCCGGCTGCCGGGTCGACGGTGAAAGTGCGCTGCTGGCGCTGGAACGTGGCGATTATCTGCAAGCCTTTGAGCAGCTGTATCGCAGCCAGGATCTCTACTGGGAAGACGCGGCTGTTGTCGCGGAACGGGTGCTGACGGTCGATGAGCTCAAGCAGTTTGTCGACCGCCAGGTACCAGCGCCAACGCCGTTGACCCAGCAGGAGCGCGAGCGTTATGTGCCGGTACCGATCGCGGCACGTTTGCGCGACTTGCTCGGGCGTCGGTTGTTGCGCGAGGAGCGCTACGATGAAGCGCCGGCGTACTTTGATAATCCTGAGTTGCAAGCCAAAGCTCGAGCCTACGGGCAATCGCGTCAGGACGCCGAGTCGCGCTGGTGGCCAACCCGTCGCGCAGCGGATTATTTCAACGCCGCCTGGATGGCTCGCAAGTGGGGAATGGAGATTCTCGGCTATGAGATGGCCCCGGATTACGCCACGTTCGATGGCAACTACAGCCTTGAGAAGACTGAGTTAAAAGTCGGGCCGCTGATCACTGAAGGGGAGGTGCAACGCCAGCAAGCCAGCTCAGCCAAACCGGACGAACGTTTCCACTACCGTTACGTTGCTACTGGCCTGGCTAGCAAGGCGGCGGACCTGTTGCCCCACAGCAGCCAGGCGTTCGCGGCGGTTCTGTGTGCCGCCGCGGGTTTTGGTACCAGCGTTGAGGAGGAAAAGGCCTTCTACCAACGTTATGTCAAAGAAGGACCTTATGTGGATTGGGCGGTGAACTTCGGGCATCAATGCCCTTATCCCGACTTTCAGAACGCCGATAAACGTTACGTGACTCAAGTCCTGGAACCCGTGCGTTCAACCTTGCGCCCCTATAAAAAGTGGCTGCAAATGGGTTCTGTGGTGGTGTTCACGGCATTGGCCCTGTGGCTGATCAATCGCCACAAGCGCAAGGCCAATCGTCAAGCCTGCTGAACGAACGTCAGGCGCAGCGCAAAACCGATCAGCAGGCTGCCAAACAGCCATTGCTGCATGCGCTGCGCCGAGGGGCTGCGCTCCAGCCAGCGACCGAGCCAGGCGCCGATCAGCGCGTAACCGCTGTCGAACAGCAAACCGGCCACCACCAGCAACACGCCCAGGGTCGCGAACTGCGTCAGCACCGGCCCTGCCTGCGGGTTGATAAACTGCGGCAACAGCACCGAGCAAAACAGCAGCGCCTTGGGGTTGAGCAGGTTGGTCAACAAGCCGCGCTGGATCGCCTCGCGCCACGCAAGTTTCGCTGCGACTGTGCCGTTGGTGTTCAGGTTCGGCAGCAGGTTCGAGCGCAGGCATTGAATCCCCAGCCACAGCAGATACGCGGCACCGGCCAGACGCACTACTTCAAAAGTCCAGGGTGCAGCCTTGAACAGCGTCGCCAGGCCCAGCGCTGCCAGCGCAACGTGGCAACCCCGGGCAATCGCCAGGCCAATGGCGGTGGCCAGCGCGGCGGCTTTGCCCTGCCGGGCACCGGTTTGCAGCAGCAGAATCATGTCCGGGCCGGGCAACAGGTAAACCACTGCCAAGGCCAAAAAGAACATCCAGAGTCCTGCCATGCTGCACCCCATTCGTTAGCGATTCGGTGATCAAAGTCTAGGGCCGAAGGGCAGGGCAGGTGGTTGCGTAGTCGCGCCTGGAAACAGCTAGACTTGGCAGCTTCTGCCAATCAATGAATAAAAACAGTCGGGAACTGCCAAACCATGAAACTGGACGCCTACGACCGCCGCATCCTTGCCGCGCTGCAACGCGACGGTCGCCTGAGCAACGTGCAACTGGCGGACGAGATCGGCCTGTCGGCTTCGCCGTGTCTGCGCCGGGTGCGAATGCTGGAAGAGGCCGGGGTGATTCGCGGCTATCAAGCGAACCTCGACCGCGACGAAGTGGGGCTGGGGCTGACCGTGTTTGTCGGGGTCAAGGTCGAGCGCCACAACGACGAAGAGGCCGAAGCGTTTCGTCTGGCGGTAACGGCATTGCCCGAGGTGATTTCGGCGTTTCTGGTGTCAGGCGAATCGGATTTTCTGCTGCAAGTGGTGGTGCCGGATTTGCGCGGTTATGAGCGCTTTTTGACCGGCAGCCTGCTCAAGTTGCCGGGTGTGAGTGATATCCGCAGCAACTTCGCAATTCATACGGTAAAAACCCCGGGGCCATTACCGCTGGGGCATTTGCCGAGCTGATGCCCTTGCTCAGCCCGACTACGCTTTCATCTTTATATGTGCGGGTTGGGTGATGGGCGGGGAGCCAAAAATTCACTACCATCGTTATATCGTAACGATTTGCAAAAAATGCAGCGGCCTGACGACTTATCCACAGGTCTGGTTCACGTAACAGCAAGTACTGAGGTGGTATGCAAGTCGATCTGGAGGCTGAGGGGGCGAACGTGGAAGGACTGCCGCGTTTTCAGCAGGCGGTGTTTCACGGACGTCGGTTGAAGCGGGTGGGCATCGGCCTGGCGAGTCTCGCAGCAGCAGGATTGTTGTTGGCGTTTTTTGTCGGGCTGTTTGCACCGCAATCGATCTGGCCGCCGCTATTGGTCAGTCAGTCCTCGGCGTTGATCGTGGTGGTGGCCGGTTTGCAATCGGCCTGGTGGATCACCCAATGGCGGGCGCTGGCGCTGGCTGAACCGGTGGTTGTGCTGGCTGCGGAACAGATCGAAATCACCGAGGCGCTCGGCTGGTATGAGCGACTGTTGGCGCGAGCGGGTGAGCGCTGGACCGGATTACTGGCGCAGATCGGCGCGCCGACGTTGTGGCTGGCCGGTTGGTCATTGCTGGCGTTGTTCAGCCTCGAACAGTTCTGGAACCTGACATTACCCGCCGCTGCGCTGGGTCTTTCGGCCAGCGTTGGGGCAGCGCTATCGTTGCTGCTGGCGTTCGGTTTGCTGGTGTGCGAACGCCAACTGACTCAGGAAATTCCCGCGCAATGGCCCGAAGCCGGGCAGTTGGCGCAGCTCACTCGCGTGGCGATCATCTGTCTGGTGACCGGCGCATTCTGCCTGTTGTTCAGCAGCGAAACTGCCGTCTGGCCTGTGCGCCTGGCGGTGTTGATCGGTTTACTGCCGGGGCTGGTCGCCGCAGAGTTGTTGCTGCGTGCGGTGTTGTCGTTGTTCAGTCCGCGTCGCGATCTGCTCGAACCGACGTTGCTGGCGCGCAGTTTTGTCGCGGACATGTTGCGCTGGCCGCCACAACCTTTGTTGGCGTTGCAGCACGAATTGCATAACCGCTTTGGCATCGATCTGCGGCAGATCTGGGCTTTCACTTACATGCGTCGGGCCTTCTTGCCTGTGCTGAGCGTGGTGCTGTTCGTGGGTTGGCTGCTCACCGGGATTCACGAAATACCGCTGCAAGGGCGGGGGATCTACGAGCGCTTTGGCAAGCCGGTTCAGGTGTTTGGTCCGGGTTTGCATGCCGGTCTGCCTTGGCCGTTGGGAAGGGTGCTGAGCGTTGAAAATGGCGTGGTTCACGAATTGGCGACCAGCGTCGGTGACACGCCAGCGGTGACGGTGGCTGATCCTGCGGAAGGGTCCGCACCGGCCATTGCCAATCGGTTGTGGGACGCCAGCCACGTGAATGACAAGTCCCAGGTGATTGCCAGTAGCAGCAACGATAAACAGAGCTTCCAGATCGTCAACATGGACGTGCGTTTTGTCTACCGCATCGGTCTGAGTGATCAGGCCGCGTTGGCGGCAACCTACAACAGCACCGATGTACCCACACTGATTCGCAGCACTGCCAGCCGGATTCTGGTGCACGACTTTGCCTCGCGGACCCTCGACGGTTTGCTTGGGGCCGATCGGGTAGGGCTCGCCGAAGACATTGGTCGTGCCGTGCAGGCTGATTTGCAGAAACTCGACAGCGGCGTGGAAATCCTCGCCACGGTCGTCGAAGCGATTCATCCTCCGGCCGGCGCTGCCAACGCCTATCACAGCGTGCAAGCCGCGCAGATCGGCGCGCAAGCGTTGATCGCGCGCGAGCGTGGCGCGGCTGCCGAGCAGACCAATCAGGCGCAATTGCAGGCCAGTGTCGCCCATGACCAGGCGCTGGCCACGGCCCGTGAAGTCAACGCCACGGCCCAAGCCGCCGACCTGCGTTTCGCTGCCGAGCGCAAAGCCTACGCCGTAGCCGGTCGGGCCTTTGTGCTGGAGCAATATTTTGCCCAGCTGTCGCAAGGCCTGGCCAACGCCAAGGTACTAGTGCTTGATCATCGCTTGGGTGGCAACAGTACGCCGACCATCGACTTACGCAGCTACACGTTACCCGCCACCTTACCGACTGACACTTCGCCGTCACGTCAACCCGTTCAGTCAGGAGCCGCCAATTGAGCCCGTCGCATTCCCACGAGCCGCATGATCATCACGACCACGCCGGCCACGACCATGGCCATGGCGGGCATCATCACGGCCACCACCATCATCACCATGGTGACCCGCAAGAGGCGGGCCCCTTCCCGTGGCGACGCATGGGCTGGGCGGCGCTGCTGGTGCTGTTTGCCATTGCGGCGGCGAGCCTGGTGCAAGTGCGTTCGGGCGAGGCGACGGTGATTACCCGTTTCGGCAATCCTTCGCGGGTGCTGCTGGAGCCCGGCCTCGGTTGGCGCTGGCCGACACCGTTCGAGGCGGCGATTCCGGTCGACCTGCGTCTGCGCACCACCTCCAGCGGTTTGCAGGACGTGGGCACGCGCGATGGTTTGCGGATCATCGTTCAGGCTTATGTCGCGTGGCAGGTGCAGGGTGATCCAGACAATGTGCAACGCTTCATGCGAGCGGTGCAGAACCAACCGGACGAAGCAGCGCGGCAGATTCGTACGTTTGTCGGCTCCGCGCTGGAAACCACTGCCAGCAGTTTCGACCTGGCCAACCTGGTGAACACCGACGCCAACCAAGTGCATATCGCTGATTTCGAGGCGCAACTGCGCAAGCAGATCGATCAGCAACTGCTGACCACTTACGGCGTGCGTGTGCTGCAAGTGGGTATCGAACGGCTGACACTGCCGTCAGTGACCCTGACCGCCACCGTCGATCGCATGCGTGCCGAGCGTGAAACCATTGCCACCGAACGCACCGCCATCGGCAAGCGGGAGGCGGCGCAAATCCGTTCAGCCGCCGAGCGCGATGCGCGCATCGTCCAGGCTGACGCCACAGTGAAGGCTGCGGACATCGAGGCCCAATCGCGGGTTGAAGCCGCGCAAATCTACGGCAAGGCTTACGCGGGTTCGCCGCAGTTGTACAACTTGCTGCGTTCGCTGGACACCTTGGACACGATGATAAAGCCAGGCACAAAGCTGATTCTGCGTACCGATGCTGCGCCATTCCGGGTGTTGGTTGATGGACCGCCGACGCTGGATAACAAATCTGGGTCGCAGCCATGAGTGTGGTTCCACGTGGAACAAATGAACTCGACAGCCCGTGGATTCAGGCAGGGCGTCTGGCATTTCTCGCGCTTTACGCGGTAACGGTGTTGGCTGCGTTGGCCTGGGCTTTCTCCAATGTGCGGCAGATTGATCCGCAGAATCGCGCCGTGGTGATGCACTTCGGCGCGCTGGATCGCATCCAGAACGCCGGCCTGCTGTTGGCGTGGCCGCGTCCGTTCGAGCAGGTGATTTTGTTGCCGGCAGCGGATCGGGTGATCGAACGGCGGGTGGAAAATCTGCTGCGCTCCGATGCTGCGCTGCAAGGTGAGCGTGTGGCGAGTTTCGCCAATCCACTGAGCGATGCGCTGGCCGGCTCTGGGTATTTGCTCACTGGCGATTCGGGCGTGGTGCAACTGGACGTTCGGGTGTTTTACAAAGTGACCGAGCCTTACGCCTTCGTCCTGCAGGGTGAACATGTGCTGCCGGCGCTGGACCGTTTGGTGACTCGCAGTGCGGTGGCGCTGACGGCTGCGCGAGACCTGGACACCATTCTGGTCGCTCGGCCGGAGTTGATCGGTGCTGACAATCAGGCCGCCGAACGTCGCGAGCGTCTGCGCGGTGATCTGGTGCAAGGGATCAATCAGCGCTTGGCCGAGTTAACCGCGACGGGGCAGGGATTGGGGATCGAGGTCGCCCGGGTCGACGTGCAATCGAGTCTGCCCGAACCTGCGGTCAATGCTTTTAACGCGGTACTGACCGCCAGTCAGCAGGCAGATAAGGCCGTAGCGAACGCACGTACTGAAGCCGAAAAGCTCACTCAGACCGCGACCCAACAAGCTGATCGCACGCTGCAAGTGGCTCACGCTCAAGCGAGCGAACGTCTGGCCAAAGCGTCGGCCGACACCGCCACGGTGCTTAGCCTGGCGCAGGCGCAGCAGAAGGGCAGCGACCCGGAAATGCTCCTGCGGATCTATCGCGAGCGTATGCCGAAAATTCTCGGTCAGGCCGGCTCGGTTACCACGGTCAACCCTAAAGACGATTCCCGCCTGATCATTCAGGGAGCCGAACAATGACAACTCAAACCGTCGCTGCGCCAAGCATGTTGAGCTCGGCTGAAAAACGCAGCGCCGCACGCCAGTTGACCTTGGCAATGCTCGCTTTGGGCTTGCTCGGCCTGGGACTGGTCTGGCGCTGGTTGTCGCCGGAGCAAACCGGTGTCAGCCAGTTATTGCTCGGGCTGGCGTCATTACTGGTGGCCGTTCCGGTCATGCGTTCGGCCTGGTACAGCCTGCGTTATCCGAGCCTGCACGGGATCACCGATCAACTGATCGCTCTGGCGATGATGGGCGCCTGGGCGACGGGCGATCTGCTGACCGCTGCCTTGTTGCCGATCATCATGATCTTCGGCCACGTGCTGGAAGAGCGTAGCGTGATTGGCTCTCAGGAAGCGATCCACGCGCTGGGCCGGCTGACGCGCAGCCATGCGCGCAAGGTTCAGGCCGATGGCTCGATTATCGAAATCGACAACGCTGCGTTGAAGGCCGGAGACATCGTTGAAGTGCGCGCAGGCGATCGAGTGCCTGCCGATGGGCGGGTGCTGTCCGGTCAAGCGAGCCTGGACACCGCGCCGATCACTGGTGAGTCGGTGCCGCTTGAGGCCATCGTCGGCATGCAAGTGTTCGGCGGGGCGATCAACCTCGATGGTTTGCTGCGGTTGGAAGTGACCCGCACCGGCAACGAATCGACCCTCGGCAAAGTCATCGCGCTGATGCAAAGTGCCGAGCGCTCCAAGCCACCGATCACCCGTTTGCTGGAACGCTACGCCGGCAGCTACATGGTGCTGGTGTTGCTGTTGGCCGCAGTGACCTGGTTCGTCACCAATGATGCGCAAGCAATGCTCGCGGTACTGGTTGCCGCCTGCCCATGTGCATTGGTGCTGTCGGCCCCGGCCACGGCGATTGCCGGGATCGCGGTGGCTGCGCGCCACGGCATCCTGATTCGCAGCTCGGCGTTCCTCGAAGAATTGGCGGACCTGACGTCGTTGGTGGTCGACAAGACCGGCACCCTGACGTTCGGCACGTTGCGTTTGCAGTCGATCGACAGCCCGGTCGAGGACCGCAGCACCTTGCTGAAACTGGCCGCCAGCCTCGGCTCGGCCAGCAGCCACCCGGTCAGTCGGGCATTGGCCGAGTTGGTCGCTCAGGAGCATTTCCTGTTGCTTTCGGATATTCGTGAACGTCAGGGTTTGGGTGTGGTGGCGATGACCGAGCAGGGCGAAGCGGCGCTCGGCCGACCTGAATTGTTTGCGCAGTTGGGCATCACCACCTCGACGGTGCCGGTGCACGATGGGCCGATTGCCGGTCTGGCATTGGATGGGCGTTTCCTTGCGTGGCTGTTGTTGGCGGACAGCATCAAACCGGAAGCGCGTTTTGCCATGAGAGAACTGCGCGAGTTGGGTCTTGGCCGGCAGTTGTTGTTGACCGGCGATCGGCAGAGCGTCGCCCACAGACTGGCCCATGAAGTCGGCATTAGCGATGTCGAGGCGCAAGCCTTGCCGGAAGACAAACTCAATCGCGTCCTGACTGAAATCGACAATGGCTTCCGGCCGATGGTGGTCGGCGATGGCATCAATGATTCGTTGGCGCTAAAGGCTGGCGTAGTCGGAGTGGCCATGGGCGCAGGCGGAGCAGATATCGCCCTGGCCTCGGCCGACATCGTGTTGATCGGCAGCGATCTGCGTCGACTCGGTACCTGCGTGCGCTTGAGCCGCCAGTGCCGACAGACCTTGCAGGTCAATGTGATCATCGGTCTGGGCTGGACGCTGGCGATCGTCGCGTTCGCTGCGTTTGGCTGGCTGGGGGCGGGAGGGGCGATGATTGCTGCGGTCCTGCATAACCTGAGCACGTTGCTGGTGTTGGGCAATGCCGGGCGTTTGTTGCGGTTCCAGGAGCCGCTGCTGAAGCTGAAAGAAGAGGGTTGAGGACGTGGCCGGTCAGTTCGTAACGCGACCTGTAGCAGCTGGCGAAGCCTGCGTTCGGCTGCTACAGGGTCATGTGCCGTGTTCTGAATCGACATGGTCAGTGAAGGCGGAAGCGTCGCCGAACTGTGCGCACAATTGACAGTCAACTGTGAAGAGGGCGCACTTCTTCAGGCCGTTACGTGGCTGAAATAGTGGGTTTACGACAGTTTGTTGCCCCGTCGTGACTCATAGGAAAAGGCTATTAAATCGATAGCCAGCTAATTTTCCACAATGGTCTACCCTCAAATCAGACGTCTGAAACAAGGGGGACTATTCATGCTCGCGCAACTACCACCGGCCTTACAGAATCTGCAATTACCGCTTCGCTTGCGACTGTGGGACGGCCATGAATTCAATCTGGGCCCTGCGCCCAGCGTCACGATTGTGGTCAAGGACCCACAATTAGTGTCTCAATTCACTCGCCCAAGCCTCGACCTGCTGGGCGCCGCTTTCGTTGAGGGCAAGCTCGAACTTGAAGGTCAGATCAGCGATGTGATCCGGGTCTGTGATGAGTGGAGCCAAGCGCTACTGGATGATACCGACGGCAAGCAGCCGGTGCGCTCTGTCCATGACAAAGCCACCGACGCAGCGGCGATTTCCTATCACTACGACCTCTCGAATGCTTTCTATCAGCTCTGGCTCGACAGTGACATGGCGTATTCCTGCGCTTACTTCGAAACCGGCAGCGAAACCCTGGAACAGGCCCAGCAAGCAAAATTCCGCCACCTGTGTCGCAAACTACGGCTACAACCCGGCGAATACCTGCTGGATGTCGGCTGCGGCTGGGGAGGGTTGGCGCGTTATGCGGCGCGGGAGTTCGGGGTGAAAGTATTTGGCATCACCCTGAGCAAGGAGCAGTTGGCATTGGCCCGGGAGCGGGTGATCGCTGAAGGTTTGCAGGATCAGGTTGAGCTACAACTGCTCGATTACCGCGATCTGCCTCAGGATGGGCGGTTCGATAAGATCGTGAGCGTCGGCATGTTCGAACACGTCGGGCACGCCAACCTGGCGGAATACTGCAAGACATTGTTCGGGGCCGTGCGTGAAGGCGGCCTGGTGATGAACCATGGCATTACCGCCAAGCACACGGATGGCCGGCCGGTCGGACGCGGAGCGGGCGATTTCATCGAGCGCTACGTATTCCCTAACGGTGAATTACCGCACCTGTCGATGATTTCGGCTGAAATCAGTGAAGCGGGGCTGGAGATCGTCGATGTCGAAAGCCTGCGTCTGCATTACGCCCGTACGCTGGACCACTGGAGCGAGCGGCTGGAGGACAACCTTGAAGCCGCTTCCAAAGAGGTGCCGGAGCAGGCGTTGCGGATCTGGCGACTGTACCTGGCAGGCTGCGCCTATGCGTTCGCACGGGGCTGGATCAACTTGCACCAGATCCTCGCGGTCAAGACCCACCCCGACGGCAGCCATGAGCTACCGTGGACGCGTGACGATATCTACAACCCTTAAAGGATCGGCGAGATAAGCCGGGCGACCCGCATGCCAAGCTGTTGCAGGCGGTGGGTCTTCCGGCTTTCGCCTTTGGCAATTTCGTGGGCCTGAGCAAAGTCGTCGTTGAGCATGTGTTCCACCAAACCTGCGAATTCGCTGTCGACGGTCAGTAGCATCACTTCGAAGTTGAGCCGGAACGAACGGTTGTCCAGATTCGCACTGCCGATCGCCGTGATCTCACTGTCGATCAGCACGACCTTCTGATGCAAAAAGCCCGGTTGGTACCGGAACACCCGAACCCCGGCGCGTACGGCTTCGAAGGCGTACAGGCTGGAGGCGGCATAGACGATCCGGTGATCCGGTCGAGATGGCAACAGGAGCCGCACATCGACACCGCGCAGTACCGCCAGGCGTAGCGCGGCAAATACCGCTTCATCGGGTATGAAATACGGGCTGGTGATCCACACGCGTTCGGTCGCGGAGTGGATGGCTTCAACGAAAAACAGCGAGCAGGTTTCGTAAGGGTCCGCCGGTCCGCTGGCCAGTAGTTGGCAGAGCACGCCGTCGTCGGGGTAGCTCTGTGGCAGAATCAGCGGTGGCAGTTTTCGGGAGGCCCAGAACCAGTCTTCCGCGAAAGACTCCTGCATGCACGCAACCACGGGGCCGCTGACGGCGATGTGCGTATCGCGCCACGGTGCCAGCGGTGGTTTCTGGCCCATGTATTCGTCACCGACGTTATGCCCGCCGACAAAGCCCTGCGCGCCGTCGACCACGACAATCTTGCGATGGTTACGGAAGTTCACCTGAAACCGATTGAGCCAGCCACTGCGTGTGGCAAACGCCTCGACCTGCACCCCGGCATCACGCAAGGGTTGAACATAGCTGTGAGGCAGGGAGTGGCTACCGATCCGATCGTAGAGCAGGTAAATAGCGACGCCTTCAGCGGATTTTTCCATCAGCAGTGTTTGCAGGCGTCGGCCGAGCTGGTCGTCATGGACGATGAAAAACTGAATCAACACGGCTTCACGGGCGGTGCGTATCGCTTCGAAAATCGCATCAAAGGTTGCCTGGCCGTTGATCAACAGCCGTACCTGATTGTTTGCCAGGCACGGCATCCGCCCCAGCTTCGGCATCGCCCGTAACGAGGTGTAGGCTTTGGAGGCGCGGGCGGTCAGCGCTTCCTCGATCCACGGACGCCAGTTCAGGTCGGCGATGGCCTTGTGCATTTCTTCGTTGGCCTGCCGACGAGCCTTGATATAAGCGTCGAAGGTGCTGCGACCGAAGACCAGATAAGGGATAAGCGTCAGGTAAGGTATGAAGACCAGTGACAAGGCCCAGGCAATCGAGCCCTGAGCGGTCCTGACGGTCAATACGGCGTGAATGGCGGCGATCGTGCCCAGTGAGTGGATGAGCGCGATCAGATACGCGAAAAGATGGGGTCCAAAAAAATCCATGGGGCAACCGTGCTCCTGACAGTTCAATGCTTAACAGACCATGTTCCACGATGAATGTCGCTATTTAATTAGACATGCAACCGAAGTAGATTGGCGACGTCTAACGGGCACTATTGTCTAGGAGTTACTCGATGAACGTACGTCTGCTGGGTTTGGCCATGGCTGTTGGCTTGTCACTTCCTGTGGTCGCTCAGGCACAGATGCTGCAACCGGGTTTGTGGGAATTGACCTCAAGCAACATGAAGGTCGATGACCAGAACCTCCCGGATCTGCAGTTGATCCTTAACCAGTTGGGCAGCCAGATGACGCCGGCACAAAAGGCCGCGTTGGAGAAACAAGGCATCACCATGGGCGGTAAAGGGATTCGTGTGTGCCTGACCCAGGCACAGGTTCAATCCGATACCATTCCCCTGCAAGACCCGCAGTCAGGCTGCACGCAGCAGGTCACCGACCGCAGCGGCAACCAGTGGAAATTCCGCTTCAGCTGCCCGAAAGCCCAGGGCGCCGGCGTTGCTACGTTCCTTAGCGACCGTGAGTTCAACACCACGGTCAACGGTACGTTCAACGCCACCGGAATCCAGCAAAAGGGCAGCATGGATACTCGTGCCGTGTGGTTGGGGCAGGATTGCGGAACGGTCAAACCTCGCGCCTGATCTCTATTGCTGGCAAGGCTGCGGCCTTGCCAGCGACAGTGTCCATTTCGATCCGCAGCCGCTCACACACCGCTTCAACACTCATCCGCCCAAAATCCTCGCCCTTGCCGCTGCGCAAACTGACGAATCCGCCATCCATTTCCTTGTCACCGATCACCAGCAAGTAGGGCACCGCCAGCAGAGTGTGGTGGCGAATCTTGTTCCCGATGTTTTTCTTACGCACATCGGAGTTGGCGCGAAAACCTGCGCGACGCAGCGCTTCGGTGACTGACTGCGCGTAGCCGATCTGACGCTCATCGATGTTCACGACGACGACCTGTTGTGGGGCTCGCCATTCATCGAGCTCCTGCTGATTAGCCCAGCACACGCCGTAAATCCGTTGCCGTGATGTTCCACAAAGATGGGCCAGGGCGAACGCCTGCAATACTCTGGTTGAAGGCACGTACGGACCATCAAGCACATCTTCGAAGTTCCCCAGCCGAGATTGCGACAGGACGTGATTGATCGAGTGGTTGGTGGTTGCCAGTGCATACATTCGCGCTTCGATCAGCTTCAGGTCGTCAGGTTGTAACGATTGTTCGTGGGCAAATTCACAGTAAAAACCATCACCGACAACCGCGCCTGCGTACAGCTTTACCTCGGTATAGAGCTGCCTGATCGCCATCGCCAACAAGCGCACGCAAGACCGGCGAAGGATCTCCAGACCTTCCGGTTCCTGCGGTGTGACGATGTTCACCCGTGCGTCCTGACTGATCACGAATGCACAATCCACCAGCGTGCCATTCACCCGGCCGGCGACCGCCGCTTTAGCCAGGCCAATTCCAATGCTCGCCGCAACTTCAAATACCGAGAGTGGTTGGTCGTACTCGCGCAGCGAGCCGTCAGGCAGGGTGATGTGAATCATCGTCGGTTTTCCTGGGTGTCTCATGCAAAACGCTATTCAACGCATAAACCGCAAGGGCAAACCCTGACAGTCTTCATTTAGACGTTCGGCGTGCCAGGCAATTTGCCCCGAAACCAATGTCGTGCTGACGCTGTGTCGAAAGTGCTGCCCGGCGAACGGTGTCCAGCCGCATTGAGCGAGAATCGGCTGCCGGGAAACAGCTTTGCCGGCAGGCTCTGGTTTGATCAAAACGAGGTCGGCCCAATAACCTTCACGCAGGTAACCGCGATCCGGTATGGCAAACAGATCGGCCACGCGATGGCTGGTTTTGGCCACCAGGGTGGTCAGTGGAATCAACTGATCGGCCACCAGTTCCAGCAGCGCGGGGAGGGCGTGTTGTACCAGCGGCAACCCGGAAGGTGCCTGTCGGTAGGGCAACTGTTTTTCAGCCCAGGTGTGGGGCGCGTGGTCGCTGCCGATGATGTCCAGTCGGTTGCTGAGCAACGCTTGGCGCAATGCATCGCGGTCAGCTTGAGTCTTGATCGCCGGGTTGCACTTGATGAGATTACCCAGGCGCAGATAGTCGCGATCATCGAACAGCAAGTGATGCAGGCAGACTTCGGCGCTGATGTGTTTTTCCTTCAGCGGTTTGTCTTCGAACAAGGCCAGTTCGCGAGCAGTGGTCAGGTGCAAAACATGCAATCGAGTGCCGTGTCGTTTGGCCAGATCGACCGCCATTGAGGAGGAGCGAAAGCACGCCTCGGCATCGCGAATCAGCGGATGAGCCGCAGCGGGAATGTTCTCCCCGAACAGTTCGGCAAGGTTGTTTTCGTTGATCTGAATGCTAGGAGTGTGTTCGCAATGGGCTAGCAGGATCGTCGGAACCTCGGCAAAAAGCCGTTCAAGAATTTTCGGGTCATCCACCAACATGTTGCCGGTGGAAGCGCCCATGAAGACTTTGACCCCGGCGACTTCGCAGGGGTTGAGTGCTGCGACGGTGTCGAGGTTGTCGTTGCTGACGCCGAAGTGAAAGCCGTAATTGGCCACCGAGTGGATCGCTGCCCGGCGCTTTTTTTCGGCCAGTGCATCGAGCGTCAGGGTTGCCGGTCGGGTGTTGGGCATGTCCATGAAACTGGTGATGCCACCCGCTACGGCCGCCCGCGATTCGGTATGGATGCTGCCTTTGTTCGGTGCACCCGGATCTCGAAAGTGCACCTGGTCGTCGATCATTCCCGGCAGCAACCATTGACCATTGGCGTCGATTTCCAGCATCGCGTTTTCACCTTCGATGCTGCTGGCGATCTTCACAATGCGCCCGTGATCCACTAACAGATCGGCGTCGAACTCACAGCCTTCGTTGACCAGTCGGGCGTTGCGAATCAACACGCTGCTCATGCTCAAAACTCGTTCTGCAGGGCTTTGTAGCCACGCACCAGATCGACGTTGGTACGCGCCACATCCTCGGAAAACTCCGAGGCGCTGATGCTGACCGGTGGGAACTGGGACAAGTCGGTTTTCGGACCGATGCGTGTGGTGGACGGCACATAGAAATCGGCCGGCAAGTCTCGCCCGTCGACCACCGAGTTGTGCCGCACTACACAACCATCGCCGACTGCACAGTTGAACAGCACGCTGTTGAAACCGATGAACACCCGGTTACCGACGGTGCACGGACCATGGACGATGGAGCGGTGAGCGATGGAGCTGAACTCGCCGATGGTCACCGCTGCACCGGATTTGGAGTGGATCACCACACCATCCTGAATGTTCGAATTGGCGCTGATGGTGATGGGTTCCATCTCGCCCGAATCGTCGACTTCATCGGCGCGGATCACCGCGTAGGGGCCGACGAAAACGTTCTCGCCAATCACTACCTTGCCGCAGATGATCGCGGTTTTATCGACGTAGGCGGACTCGGCAATCCGCGGCAAATCGCCGGAAGGGTTCTTGCGGATCATGGCGTGCTCAAGGCGTTGTAAAGCGTGTTGAGGTTGTATTCGAACAGCCCGGCAAAGGTGCTGGCCGGACCTTCGGCGGCGAGTGCATCCGAGTACAGGGTGCCGCCAATGTGCGCGCCGCTTTCATCGGCGATTTGCTTGAGCAGGCGGGCGTCCTTGATGTTTTCCATGAACACCGCTTTGACCTTGGCCTGACGGATCTGGGTGATCAATGCGGCCACTTCGGCGGCAGACGGTTCACGTTCGGTGGACAGGCCTTGAGGTGCCATGAAGTCGATGCCGTACGCTTGACCCAGATAGCCGAAGGCGTCATGAGACGTAACGATCTTGCGGTTGCCCGGAGGCAATGCGCCGAGCTTGGTTTTGGCTTCGGCCAGCAGACGGTAGATCTGCTTCAGGTAGGTCTGGCTGTTGTGTTCGTAATCGGCTTTGTTCGTCGGGTCTGCGGCGATCAGCGCCTTGGTGATGTTGTTCACATAGAGTTCGGTATTCGCCAGATTGTGCCAGGCATGCGGGTCGGGGAGGGTCTCGCCGTCCTCGTTCATGGTTCTTGGAATCACCCCGCGGCTAGCGGTGATTACCGGGGTTTTGGTGGCGGTGCTGGCAACCATGCGGTCCAGCCACGGCTCGAAACCGAGGCCGTTCTTGAAGATCAGTTTGGCCTTGAGCAGGGCCTTGGCATCGTCCGGAGTGGGTTCGTAGGTGTGAGCGTCAGCGTCCGGGCCGACCATGTTGGTGATCTGGATGTGCTCGCCGCCGACCTGATGAACCATGTCGGCAAGAATGCTGAAGCTGGTGACCACCGGCAGTTTTTCTGCTGCCGATACCGTTGAAAGCGACATCGACAACCACACACAGAACAGCACGAGTAGAGCGCGCATCGGGAAACACCTCATTGGGACGTGAGCAAAGGCGGGCGCCGCAGCAGTCCGTGCACCGGACCGAACACCACGGACAGCAGGTACAACGCGCCGGCTACCAGCACGATGGCCGGGCCGCTGGGCAGCGAGTAGTAGAACGACAGCAACAGACCGAACCATACCGAGAGACAGCCGAGCACCCCGGCGATGGCCATCAACATTGGCAAGCGGCGACTCCAGAAGCGTGAAGCGGCGGCCGGTAACATCATCAATCCGACCACCATTAGCGCGCCGATGGCCTGGAAACCGATCACTAGATTCAGCACCACCAGAGTCAAAAATACGCCGTGCGCCAAAGGGCCGAGACGGCTGACGGTTTGCAGAAACAATGGGTCGAGGGTGTCCAGCAACAGTGGCCGATAAATCAGTGCCAAGGCGATCAGGCTGATCCCCGAGATCCAGAGCATGCCGGTCAACGTTGGGCCGTCGACGGCCAATGCCGAGCCGAACAACAAGTGGAGCAAGTCGAGGCGTTTGCCGGCGATCCCCAGGATCAGCACGCCGCTGGCCAGCGAGATGGGGTAGATCGCCGCCAGGCTGGCGTCTTCCCGAAGGCCGGTGCGGCGGGTAATCCATGCCGCTAATCCGGCCATGCTCAGGCCAGCGCCGAGGCCACCGATGGTCAGCGCCGGCAAGCTCAAACCGGCAAACCAAAACCCTAACGCGGCGCCAGGCAAGATGCCGTGAGCCACGGCGTCACCGATCAGGCTCATGCGTCGCAGGATCAGAAACACCCCAAGCGGTGCGGTGCTGCAAGCCAATACCAGACCACCGATGAGGGCCCGGCGCATGAACACGAACTCGTGGAACGGTTGCCAAAGTTGCGCAGCGACAAGCATTACGCCACCTGCGTGAGTGGTTGCTGGAGGATCAGTTCACGGCTAGGCGCCAGGACGCAGCCCGAGCTTTTGATCAGCAATGCTTGAGGAATGTGTTGGCGAACCGCAGCCAGGTCATGACACACCACAACCAGGGTTCGGCCCTCGTTGTGCCAGGTGTGGATGTGTTTCCACAGCAGCGCCTGACCGAGTTCATCCAGCGCGGCGTGAGGTTCGTCGAGCAGCAACAGTGGCGCTTCGGCGAGGCTCAGACGAGCGAGCAGGGCGCGTTGCAATTCGCCGCCTGACAGCGCCATCAACGGGCGTTGTTCCAAACCGTTCAGACACCAGTCGTTCAGCACGCTGTCGAGGCGTTGGCGGCGAACGTCCGGCGTTTGCTTGCTGCCCCAGAATCCAGCGCTCACCAACTCTTGCAGACTGATGGGGAACTGTCGGTCGAGGTGCTGTTGTTGTGGCAAAAAGGACAAGCCACCTCGTGGTGAAACATCGAGGACGACTTTACCTGCCAGCGGCTTTTGCAGACCGGCGATGACTTTCAGCAAGCTGCTTTTGCCCGAGCCGTTGGCACCAATGATTGCCGTCAGGCTGCCGCGGGGCAAATTGAAATCGAGGGCGGGAGTTAGTGGTTGGCCAGGAGCCCCCCAGCGTAATCCTTGGCAGCGAATCATGCGGCCTCCCAGTTCCAACGACTTTCGGCGACCGCATCATGAGCGTGAAGACTTTCAGCGTGAAGCACCCGCAATTGAAATGCCTTGATGCCGGGAGAGCGTTTCAACGCCAGATTCAAACGTCGTGCAGCGTCTTCGCAGAACATCAGGTTCTGACCATTCGCGAGAGCGAAGGCTTGTTCGTCGGCACGCTTTACTGCGGTTTGAACGGCGGTGCCGAGCGCGGCTTCGGCGTCATTGATCGCCGCGATCAAGGGCAGATCGTCCAGATAGTCATCCAGTCGTAGCCGCAATTGCGCACTGCTGCGTTGACTGTGGGGTGTCGCAACGATGCCTTTTGGCGATCCGAGCCAAGTCAAAACGTCGGCGTGCTGCAACGGCTTGTTGGCAAAGTCATCGATGAATTGCTGCTGAATAAGTTGTCTCGAAAGCGCGGCTGAACAGGGGCATGTGGACGAATAAGGAACTTCAATTTTAAGTTCCACGTGGAACACTGTGTTTTCCAAGCGCGCTTCGATGCTGATCGGATAGCTTTTCCAGCCGGCCAAAGGGCTGATCAAGGCTGGGCGTTTGAGCAGTAAATCAGCGTGAATGCGCAGGTAAGCGGCATTGGATAAACCCTCGTGGCTGTCGAGGAAACGTTGCAGAGCTTGCCGCAACAACGCCGGGGTGAGGCTTTCTTGCTCAAGCATTTCCAGCGCCAGATACAGCCGCGACATATGAATGCCACGCGCTTCGCCATCATCGAGGCTGACGCCAGCGTCGGCTTTTGCGCTCAATCGCTGACCGTCGAATACAACAGGAAGAGCAATGCCGCACATGCCCACCCATTCGAGTGGCAAGGCTTGGCGTGAGGCCTGCGCGGCGATATCCGGCAGAGTCAGCGCATTCATGAGCAGGTCCATCGTTGGAAATGTTTTGCCATGTTATATTATAACAATGCAGTCGACGATACCTTTTTCTCGAGCGGTCTTTCACTATGCACAGGCGACAATTGCTCAACCTGTTGTTGGCCAGCGCTGCGCTGGTTTTACCCTTCGGCGTGTCGGCCACGCAGATCCGCAATGCACGGCTCTGGCGTTCGGATGACAAGCTTCGCCTTGTGCTCGATCTGAGCGGACCGGTGCAGTACAAAACCTTCTCGTTGAGCGCGCCCGAGCGACTGATCATCGACTTGAGCGGTGCGCAGCTCAGTGGTGACTTCAGCCAATTGGCGCTCACCAACACGGTGATTCGTTCGATCCGCTCAGGGCACTTCGGGCAAGGCGATACACGGATCGTGCTCGACCTTACCGGTCCGGTGCGGCTCAATAGTTTTCAACTGCCGCCACAGGGCGGGCAGGGTCATCGTCTGGTGCTCGACCTGCTCAACGCCGCGCCCGTGCAGATCGCTGCGGCGGCACCTTTGGTCCAGCGTGAAACACCGGCTGACAAGGCTCACCCCAAGCGCGACATCATCGTCGTGGTCGACCCTGGTCATGGCGGAAAGGACCCCGGCGCAATTGGCGCCAAAGGTGAGCGCGAGAAAGACGTGGTGCTGTCCATCGCACAATTGCTGGCCAAGCGTTTGAAGCGTGAAAAAGGTTTTGATGTGAAACTGGTGCGCAACGACGACTTCTTCGTGCCGCTACGCAAGCGCGTGGAGATCGCCCGTACGCACAAGGCCGACATGTTCATCTCGGTGCACGCTGATGCGGCGCCACGGCTCACGGCTTCTGGCGCTTCGGTTTACGCATTGTCCGAAGGTGGCGCGACCTCGGCCACGGCGCGTTTCATGGCGCAACGGGAAAACGGCGCGGACTTGCTGGGGGCGAGCAGTCTGCTCAACTTGAAGGACAAGGATCCGATGCTCGCCGGAGTGATACTCGACATGTCGATGAACGCCACCATCGCCGCCAGTTTGCAGCTTGGCAGCACGGTACTTGGCAGCCTGGCAGGCATTACCACGTTGCATCAGAAACGTGTGGAACAGGCCGGATTTGCAGTGCTGAAGTCACCGGATGTGCCATCGATCCTGGTCGAGACCGGCTTCATTTCCAATGCTCGCGACAGCCAAAGGCTGGTGACGGCGCGGCATCAAAAGGCGGTAGCCGACGGACTTTTTGAAGGTTTGCAGCGCTATTTTCAGAAGAATCCGCCGCTAAACAGTTACATGGCCTGGCAACAGTCGCAGCAAAAATCGCAGGTCTAGCAGCCCGTCAGTCGGCTACAGGTGAACTTGCCGCTGGAACCGCCAGAGCTGGAAAACCGATTGAGGGTGGTCCAGCCAACGCGGCGGCTGTAACCGACCCAGGCTTCGCCATCCGACGCCAAGCCGGTGAAGAACGTCAGTTGGCCATAACGGCTGCTGGTCTGCGCCCAATAGCGTTTACCGCTCACTTCAAACCCGCGCATGTAGGTCGTGCTGCCCGCCGTAGCGACGCTGTAAGAGTTGCCGTCCGGGTCTACGCAGGCCAGCAGATTGGCGCTGCGCGTGCACTTCGCCTGGCTCGATGCCTGCGCGCAGGCGTTTGCCGCGACCAACAGCGAAAGGCTCAACAGTGTGCATTTCAAGGCGTTGTGCATGGGTTTTCTCGTTGTGCGAACGGGCTCAAGCATTGCGTCCTTCGTCGCAGGGAGCAAGAGGGGATTGGCGTCTTTATGTTGTTATACTATAACATTAAAAAATCGCCCGACCGGCCACTCCTGATGAGGAACACCTGATGCCCAATCGTCTCCCCGTTACCGTGCTGTCCGGCTTTCTCGGCGCCGGCAAAAGCACGCTGCTCAACTACGTACTGCGCAACCGCGAGAATCTTCGGGTCGCGGTGATCGTCAATGACATGAGCGAAATCAACATCGACGGCAGCGAAGTTCAGCGCGATGTCACCTTGAACCGCGCCGAAGAAAAACTCGTCGAAATGAGTAACGGCTGCATTTGCTGCACCTTGCGCGAAGACCTGCTGGAAGAGGTCAGCAAGCTGGCCAGGGACGGTCGCTTTGATTACCTGCTGATCGAGTCCACCGGTATTTCCGAACCTCTTCCCGTGGCAGAAACATTCACCTTTCGCGACGAAGAAGGTCAAAGCCTGGCCGACATCGCGCGGCTCGACACCATGGTCACGGTGGTCGACGGGATGAACTTTCTGCTCGATTACCAGGCCGCCGAAAGCCTCGCATCAAGGGGTGAAACCCTTGGCGAAGAAGACGAGCGTTCGATCACGGACTTGTTGATAGAGCAGATTGAATTCGCCGACGTGCTGCTAATCAGCAAGATCGATCTGATCAGCAGCGCCGAGCGCGAAGAGTTGATCGCGATCCTCAAACGGCTCAACGCCCAGGCGCACATCATCCCGATGGTCATGGGCGAAGTGCCGCTGAAACAAATCCTCAACACCGGCCGCTTCGACTTTGAAAAAGCCTCTCAGGCACCGGGCTGGCTGCAGGAATTGCGCGGCGAACACGTGCCGGAAACCACCGAGTACGGCATTGCTTCAATGGCTTATCGGGCGCGTCGACCGTTTCATCCGCAGCGCTTTTTCAGCTTCATAGATCAGCCGTGGGTGAACGGAAAACTACTGCGTTCCAAGGGCTTTTTCTGGTTGGCCAGCAAGCACCAGGACGCCGGTAGCTGGTCCCAGGCCGGTGGTTTGATGCGTCATGGATTTGCCGGTCGTTGGTGGCGCTTTGTGCCGAAAGCACAGTGGCCACAGGATCAGGAAAGTACCGCCGCGATCATGGAAAACTGGACCTCCGCCACCGGTGATTGCCGTCAGGAACTGGTGTTCATTGGCCAGAATATCGACTTTGCCAAACTCACCGCACACCTCGATAACTGCCTGCTCAATGATGACGAAATGTCCCTGGGCGTCGAAGGCTGGCGCCTGATGGCAGACCCGTTTGGTCCATGGCTCGAAGAGGAGGCGGCCTGATGTTGGCGCCGAGCCTGAAAGCGCGCCCGGTGATTCGCCAAGTACAGGACCAAACTCCTGACGTCTTCACGCAGATACTTCAAGACGGCACCAACCTAGCGCTCTGGCAGCGTCGTTTGCCGGCACATATCGCTGACTTCGGCGCATTGCTGTTATCGCTGAACGAGCCGCTGGCCGAGTCGTTGGTGGTGGAATTGGCGACTGACGACGCTGAACCCAATCTGCGTGGCCTGGCCGAAAGCTACAGTGACCTGGAGGGCCACGAAGGGTTTATCGCCGATGTTTCATGGTTGGTCAGCGCGTTTGCCTGCTTGCTGGGCGCAACGCGTATCGGCTTGCGTTTGCGGGTGCTGGATAACGCCATGTGCCCGCGTTTTCATGTCGATCATGTGCCGGTGCGGCTGATTACCACCTACGCCGGCATCGGCAGTCAGTGGCTCAGAGAAGGCGCCATGGATCGTAAGAATCTGGCCAGAGCGGAGGCCGAGCCGCAGAGCTGTGAGCAAATGCTCTGTGGTGAAGTGGCGTTGCTCAAGGGCGAGAAGTGGCACGGCAACGAGGGTTTCGGGCTGATTCATCGTTCACCACAACCCGCACCGGGTGAGCGCCGGCTGATCCTGACCCTCGACTGGCTCGGTTGATTCAAGGCGTGAGCCAAGCGCCCTGGCTTTGGCTTTCGCAGTACGGCTTGAGGTATGCCGCGTCTGTAGCCACGCCGTAATAGTGAATATCTTGCCGGTAAGGCATATTGGCAACTTGAGCGTTGCTGCACACTCCGAAGGCACCGCTGGGGCATTGCTCGAGGAATGCGACGTCGACCTTCTGCCCCGCGAGATTGGGCTGGCAGAAGCCGTCATGGAACATTTTCTCCGGGATGTTGCGGTTTTGCTGACAGACTTTGACGTCGAGCCGCTCCGCCTGGCTGTGAACCAAGCAGGCCTGGGCCAACGCTTCGCCCGAAGCGAAGGCCAACAGCAACGACAAGCCAATCAGTCGCATCCTTTTCCTCCCAAGAAACCGCTGAACATGTTGCAGAACATTCCTACTCACGTCATCGCCGGACCGTTAGGCGCCGGCAAGACCAGTCTGATCAAGCATCTGCTGACGCAGCGGCCGGCGAACGAGCGCTGGGCGGTGCTGATCAACGAGTTTGGTCAGATCGGTCTCGACGCCGCGTTGCTGACCACGGGCGCCGATGGTATCGCACTGGGAGAAGTGGCTGGCGGCTGTTTGTGTTGCGTGAATGGCGCGCCGTTTCAGATTGGCCTCGGGCGGTTGCTGCGTAAATCACGGCCGGACCGCTTGTTTATCGAACCTTCGGGGCTGGGACACCCGGCGCAGTTGCTCAAGCAATTAAGCGAAGTGCCGTGGCAGGGCGTACTGGCGATTCAGCCAAGCGTTCTGGTGCTCGACGCTCAAGCCCTGGCCGACGGAAAACCACTGCCAGAGGCGCAACAGCAAGCGCTACCGAGCGCGGGTCTGTTGCTGTTGAACAAGGCCGAGCACCTGAGCGATGAAGATCGCCAGCGCATCACCGCGCAGTTGCCGGAATGCCCGCTGTATTGGACGCAGCGGGGCGCTCTGGCATTGAGTGACTTGCCGGGTGTCAGCCGTCGAGCGGTCAAGGGTGTGGATAACTTCAGTGTGCCAAAAGGTCTGGCGCAAATGCCGGCAGTCTGGACTGATCCGATACAGCCGATTTGCCTGAGTCAGCAACAGGAAGGTGGCTGGAGCATTGGTTGGCGTTGGCACCCGAGTCAGTCGTTCGAACTTTCCCGGGTCCAGGCTTGTCTGGCGGCGTTGGACTGGCGCCGGGCCAAGCTGGTTATCCACAGCGCCGAGGGTTGGGTGTCGGCCAATTCGCTGGATAACGCCGCGCTGCGCTGGCAGCCCAGTGAATGGCGTCAGGACTCGCGCATCGAGCTGATTTTTGACAAGCCGCAGGATGCCGAATCACTGCAGAGGAAACTTGCGAGTTGCCGGGTGAGCCTGATTTAACGCGGTTCAGGGCTCAGTGACGCAGCTTGTTGTGGTCCTGGCGCCATTGACTCAGCTCGATCACCTCGGCGCTGGGCAGCACAGGTTTTTCTTCAAGCGGGATCGGGTAGGGTGCCAATTCGATCTGCGCGCTGTGGGCACCGAATTGGGTAATGGTGCCGATGTGACGCGTTTCTCCGGTCACGGTGAACTCAAAGTTATACACACGTGCCAGACGTCGCCGCCCGTTGGCGTCCTTCACGAAGCCGATTTTTTTCAACGCCACATTGCCGTCGAGCAATTCGATGTCGAGTTTGGCGCAATGCCGCTTGACCCGTT
Source organism: Pseudomonas sp. 05N432 (assembly GCF_056396945.1). Taxonomy (NCBI): domain Bacteria; kingdom Pseudomonadati; phylum Pseudomonadota; class Gammaproteobacteria; order Pseudomonadales; family Pseudomonadaceae; genus Pseudomonas; species Pseudomonas sp. 05N432. Next base: position 179,305 of record NZ_JBFTMM010000004.1, read on the forward strand.
CCAGGGCCCGCTCGCGCAAGCCATGGTTGTGCCACAGCCAGGCGGCACCGGTCGCCAGCAGCATCAGCACGAAGATATTTCCAAGGGTCAGCATGAACAGTGCTCCAACGAATTAGCATCAGCTTAACTGTGTCTCTAGTCTGTCGTACAGGCCGCGATTAGTCGCATACTGCGTGGCTCGAATTTCAATCGGTTTACGGATATCCCGCATGAAACGTACTCCTCATCTGCTTGCCATCCAGTCCCACGTGGTTTTCGGTCACGCCGGCAACAGCGCCGCGGTATTCCCGATGCAGCGGGTCGGGGTGAACGTCTGGCCGCTGAATACCGTGCAGTTCTCCAACCACACCCAATACGGCCAGTGGGCCGGTGAAGTGCTGGCGCCGCAGCAGATTCCCGATCTGGTAGAAGGGATTGCGGCGATTGGCGAGCTGGGCAATTGCGACGCCGTGCTGTCCGGTTATCTGGGCAGTGCCGCTCAAGGGCGGGCGATCCTTAGCGGTGTGGCGCGGATCAAGGCGATCAACCCCAGCGCCTTGTACCTGTGCGACCCGGTGATGGGGCATGCGGAGAAAGGTTGCATCGTACCGGCTGAAGTCAGCGACTTCCTGCTGGATGAAGCGGCGGCGGTGGCGGACTTCATGTGCCCGAATCAGTTGGAGCTGGACAGTTTCTCCGGTCGCAAGCCGCAGTCATTGTTCGATTGCCTGGCGATGGCTCGCGCGCTGCTGGCGCGTGGCCCGAAGGCGGTGCTGGTCAAGCATCTGGACTATCCCGGCAAGTTCGCGGAGAGCTTCGAGATGTTGCTGGTGACGGCCGAAGGCAGTTGGCATCTGCGTCGTCCATTGCTGGCGTTTCCACGTCAGCCGGTGGGCGTGGGCGACCTGACGTCGGGTCTGTTCCTGGCGCGGGTATTGTTGGGCGACAGTCTGGTCGCGGCCTTTGAGTTCGCAGCGTCCGCAGTGCATGAAGTGCTGCTGGAGACTCAGGCCAGCGCAAGCTATGAACTGGAGCTGGTGCGGGCTCAGGACCGTATTGCCCATCCTCGGGTGAAATTCGAGGCGACGGCGATCAGTCTGTAACGTCGTCGTGGCAGGAAAGATCGCAGCCTGCGGTAGTTTCTACAGAGGCTGCGATCTGCACGGTGTCAGGCGTCAGCCTTGATTTCGCGATAACGCTGATCCAGTTCCTGACGAATCTGCCGACGCTGTTTGGCTTGGGCGTATCGGCGTTTATCTTCGCTGTTCTGCGGTTGCAACGGCGGGACCGCCGCCGGCTTACGCTGATCGTCGACCGCGACCATGGTGAAGAAGCAGCTATTGGTGTGCCGTACCGAGCGCTCGCGGATGTTCTCGGTCACCACCTTGATGCCGACTTCCATCGAGGTATTGCCGGTGTAGTTGACCGAGGCCAGAAAGGTCACCAGCTCACCGACATGGATCGGTTCGCGAAAGATCACCTGATCTACCGACAGGGTTACCACGTAGCGCCCGGCATAACGGCTGGCGCAGGCGTAGGCGACTTCGTCGAGGTATTTGAGCAGGGTGCCGCCGTGGACATTGCCAGAGAAGTTGGCCATGTCGGGGGTCATCAATACCGTCATCGACAGCTGGGCGTTTCCGGGTTCCATAGCACACTACTCACGGTTCAAGGCTGGGATTGCGGGAGCACCTCTGTGGGTGCCTGGCTGGTTTTTCAAAACCACCGTTAACGGGACGCCACGCCGATGATGGCCGTCACGCCCGAATCGATCTGTTTCTATATATTGCACCGCCTTTGCGCCCTAAGTCGCGGTGTTACCCTTCAAAAGCCCACCTCAAGGGCCCTTTCATCCGATCTGGTAATCGCTCAACGACGTCAGCACACCCAACCGCCAAGGAGCCCTCGCCATGCATGCCATCAGTTTTATTCAGGATCTGGCAGTGATCATGCTGGTTGCGGGTGTGGTGACCATTGTTTTTCATCGGCTCAAACAGCCGGTCGTCCTTGGCTACATCGTTGCCGGTTTCATCATTGGCCCGCACACCCCGCCATTCGGATTGATCCACGACGAGCAAACCATCAAGACCCTTGCCGAACTCGGAGTGATTTTCCTGATGTTTTGCCTGGGCCTGGAGTTCAGCCTGCGCAAGCTGTTCAAGGTCGGTGCCACGGCGTTTATCGCGGCGTTCCTGGAAATCGTGCTGATGATCTGGATCGGCTACGAAATCGGTCGCTGGTTTGACTGGAGCACCATGGATTCGCTGTTCCTGGGCGCGATCCTGGCGATTTCCTCGACCACCATCATCGTCAAGGCGCTCAACGACCTGAAGATAAAGAACCAGCGCTTTGCCCAGCTGATCTTTGGGGTGTTGATCGTCGAAGACATCCTCGGCATCGGCATTATTGCCTTGCTTTCGAGTATCGCCGTCAGCGGCACCGTGAGCTCCGGCGAGGTGTTTTCCACGGTCGGCAAACTCTCGCTGTTCATGATCGTTGCACTGGTGATCGGCATCCTGCTGGTGCCGCGTTTACTGGCCTATGTGGCGAAGTTCGACAGCAACGAAATGCTGCTGATCACCGTGCTTGGCCTGTGTTTTGGCTTTTGCCTGCTGGTGGTCAAGCTTGAATACAGCATGGTGCTCGGGGCGTTTCTGATTGGCGCGATCATGGCTGAATCCCGGCAACTGGTGAAAATTGAGCGCCTGATCGAGCCGGTTCGCGACATGTTCAGTGCCATCTTCTTTGTTGCGATCGGTCTGATGATCGATCCACAGATTCTGCTTCAGTATGCCTGGCCGATTGCGGTGATTACCGTCGCAGTGGTGCTCGGCAAGATGCTCTCCTGCGGCCTCGGGGCGTTTATCGCCGGCAATGACGGACGCACCTCACTACGAGTCGGCATGGGCCTGTCGCAGATTGGCGAATTCTCTTTCATCATCGCGGCGCTGGGCATGACCTTGCAGGTCACCAGCGATTTCCTTTATCCAGTGGCGGTCGCTGTTTCGGCCATCACCACCTTGCTGACGCCGTACCTGATCCGTGCCGCCGATCCGCTTTCGTTGAAGCTGGCTGCAGTTATCCCGCAGCGTTTGGGTCGCGTGTTGGGGATGTATGGAGAGTGGCTGCGCAGCATTCAACCGCAGGGCGAGGGTGCGCAGCTGGCGTCGATGATTCGGCGGATTCTGTTGCAGGTCGGGGTCAATCTGGCGCTGGTGATGGCAATCTTCTTCTCGGGCAGTTTTTTTGCCGAGCGGATTTCCGGCTATCTGCATGCCTGGATCAATGATCCGAGCTGGCAGAAGGCACTGATCTGGGGTGGGGCGTTGCTGCTGTCGCTGCCATTCCTGATTGCCGCCTATCGCAAGCTGAAGGCGCTCTCGATGTTGCTGGCGGAAATGGGCGTGAAGCCGGAGATGGCGGGCCGCCACACGCAACGAGTGCGTCGGGTGATCGCCGAGGTGATCCCGATTCTCTCGCTGCTGGTGATTTTCCTGCTGCTGGCAGCCTTGTCGGCCAGTATCTTGCCGACCAACAAGTTGCTGGTACTGATTGCCGTCGTAACCGCCACAGTGGCGGCCTTGCTCTGGCGCTGGTTCATCCGCGTACACACGCGGATGCAGGTCGCCCTGCTGGAAACCCTGGATAACCACAAGGATTCGTCCGGGCATTGAGGGCTGGTTAACGAGCCGTAGCAGCTGGTGTAGCTTGCGTCCGGTTGCGTAGCGACCGTAAACCGGGCCACTCGGTTAACCTGAAACACCTCTTTGCCTGATTTTACGACTGCTACGCAGCCGGACGCAGGCTACGCCAGCTGCTACAGACCACGGCAGATCAGCTTTCCAGCCAGACGTCCCGGGCCCAGTGCCACACCGATTCCCAGGTTTCTTCGGCCAACAGCTCTTCTTCGGCCAGCCACAGCACCACGGTGCCGTCTTCTTCGACCAGGTAGTAGTTGTCACCGTCCTGGCAGATCGGAATCATGCTGCGATCAACACCGGCATCCCAGGCGTTGGCGGCAACGTCCGGCAGGTAGGTGTGCGATTGCGGGTCGGTGACAGTCACCGGTTCCAGGCTGCCGTACACGACGTCGCTGACGGTCAGCAGGAATTCTCTGAAGACGAACGGGATATCGATGAACAGTTGTTCTTCGATTTCCACCAGCAGGTCTTCGTCTGGCAGCTCCAAGGGCACCGGTACCGGTTCGTTGGCTTCTCGCAGTTGTTCGATGATTTCTTCCACGTCCGGGATCCTCTTGCTCAATGGCGCGGTTTGGTTGGGGCGGTTTATACAGTAGCTCGCTATAGATGCAACTGCGAAATAGAAAACCCCAGACAAGTCCGGGGTTTTTATTACAGCATGCGAAACGAGGGCGGTATTAGCCGTTCTGACGGATACCAGCCACCAGCCAAGGCTGGTTTTCGCCTTGCGGACGTTCCATGTTCCAGCTTTCGCTGAACACTTCGCCCTGGTCGAAGCGCGAGTTTTTCGACACGCCCGTGAAGGTCAGGGTGGCGATGGTCTTGTCTGCGCGATCATCCACGCCGTCCAGTTGAACGTGGAGGTTGTCGATGTAGGTGGACTGGAAGCCGTCACCCAGATCGGCACGTTCGCGTTTGAGGAACTCCAGCATTTGCGGGGTCACGAACTCGGCGATCTTGTCCATTTCGTTGGCGTCCCAGTGCTGTTGCAGGGACTGGAAGTGGTTGCGTGCGGCTTCAACGAAGCGCTCTTCGTTGAACCAGGCCGGAGCGTTAATCACCGGACGAGCGGCAGCAGGGGCAGCCGAACCGCCGAAGATCGAACCCATGGCCGGCTTCTGTTCGTACACTTCACGCTGCATTGGCGCGCCCGCAGGGGCCATATGCTCTTGTTGCTTGCGGCGACGAGCGGCGATGAAGCGGAAGATCACGAACCCGATGACCGCCATGATCAGGATGTCGAAAATCTGCATGCCCTGGAAGCCGCCACCCATGAACATGGAGGCCAGCAGGCCGCCGGCAGCGATACCGGCCAGAGGGCCGAGCCAGCGCGAAGCACCGCCAGCTTTGGCGGCAGCGCCTGCGGCACCCGCAGCACCGGCGGTCGCGGCAGCAGAACCCATGCCTGGCGAGGACGGCGCCATTTGGCTGGTCTGGTGGGTAGGCGCAGCGCCTACGCTTTTGCCGCCACCGAAGCGCTTGGCGTTGGCGTCGAGGCTCATCGTCAGGCCGATGCACAGCGCCAGGGCGATGCTAAGAAAACGTTTCATAAAGGGAATTCCCATTTGTGGATGGCACGCGCGCCATGTTGCACAGGTGAAGTGACACTGGCTAGCGGCAGAGTGTTTCGGGCTTTTGCCTGACAGGCTGCGTTCAGCTCCGTCGGTACAAGTAGGCGCCTAAATCTTTGTTTGTAGGGCAAGTGGATTGGTTGAGCAGGAACATTGCTTAACGTCGCAATGCCAACATCACCACGCCTGCCGTGATCAGACCGATTCCACCCCATTGGCGCAGGTCCAGCCGCTCACCCAGCAATACCGCGCCCAGCACGGCCACCAGCACCACACTGAGTTTGTCGACGGGTGCTACCAGCGAGGCTGGCCCGAGTTTCAGCGCACGGAAGTAGCAAATCCACGAGGCACCGGTTGCCAGGCCAGACAGCAGCAGGAACAGGTAGCTCTTGGCGGATATCGATCCTAATGACTGATATTGGCCCGTTGCGTACAAAATCAAGGCCAGGCTGACTAATACCACGATCGTGCGTAGCAGCGTGGCGAAGTCCGAGTTGACGTTTTCGATGCCGACCTTGGCGAAAATCGCCGTCAGCGCTGCGAATGCCGCGGATAACAGGGCCCAGAATGTCCAGGAAGAAAAGAAGCCCGAGCCCATGTGTATTGCGCCTTCTATCAGATCAACCTGTGGGAGCCTGCAGTTGGATACAACGCAAGATTTTGTGGGAGCGAGCCTGCTCGCGATGGCGGCACTGCGGAGTATCGGAGCACCGCGTCATCGTTCATCGCGAGCAGGCTCGCTCCCACAGAAAGCTATCAGACAGATAGCCGTTAGATGGCCTCGAGCTTGGCGTAGCCGAGCATCAGCCACTTGCTGCCTTCGCTGAAGTTCACTTGCACCCGGGCCTGCGCACCGGCGCCTTCAAAGTTGAGGATCACCCCTTCACCGAAGACTGCATGTTGCACTTGCTGACCGAGGCTGAACGCGGTTTCCGGGATTTCCGTGCCGGCGAACATGCTGCTCGAGCTTTGCTTCTGGCCGCCACCGAATGGACGGCTGACGCTGTTGGACAGCCGCACTTCCTGAATAAGGCCTTTAGGTACTTCACGTACGAAGCGTGAAACCTTGTTGTAGGTTTCGCTGCCGTACAGGCGTCGGGTTTCGGCGTAGGTCATCACCAGGTTTTGCATGGCCCGGGTAATGCCGACATAAGCCAGACGGCGTTCCTCTTCAAGGCGGCCGGGCTCTTCCAGGCTCATCTTGTGCGGGAACAGGCCTTCTTCCATGCCCACCAGGAACACGTAAGGGAACTCCAGGCCTTTGGCGCTGTGCAAGGTCATCAGCTGAATGCTGTCTTCATGCTCGTCGGCCTGGGTGTCGCCGGCCTCCAGCGAGGCATGGCCGAGGAACGCGGCCAGTGGCGTCAGGTCTTCGTCTTCCTCGGCGCTTTCAAAGTTGCGCGCCGCACTGACCAGTTCCTCAAGGTTTTCTACCCGCGCCTGACCTTTCTCGCCTTTTTCCGCTTGGTGATAGGCAATCAGGCCGGACTGCTCGATGACGGTCTGAGTCATCAGGTGCAGTGGCATTTCAGCGGTGGTGGTCGCCAAGTGCTCGATCAACTCGATGAACGCACCCAGTGCGCCGGCTGCGCGGCCGGTTAGGCCTTTATTGGTCACCAGCTGACGCATGGCTTCCCACATCGACACATCGCTGTGACGAGCGTGGTCGCGGATCGCTTCGACGGTTTTTTCGCCGATGCCACGGGCTGGAACGTTGATCACCCGTTCCAGCGCCGCATCGTTGCCACGGCCTTCGAGCAACCGCAGGTAAGCCATGGCGTTCTTGATTTCAGCCCGCTCGAAGAAGCGCTGGCCGCCATAGATGCGGTAAGGAATGCGTTCACGCAGTAAAGCTTCTTCCAAAACCCGCGATTGGGCGTTGGAGCGATACAAAATCGCGATATCGCTGCGCGCCATGCCGGTTTTCAGCGCACTTTCGATGGTTTCCACCACGTAGCGTGCTTCGTCATGTTCGTTGAACGCGGCGTACAGGTTGATCGCTTCGCCTTCGCCGCCGTCGGTCCACAGCTCTTTGCCCAGACGCCCGGTGTTGTTGGCGATCAAGGCGTTGGCGGCCTTGAGGATCCCGGCGGTGGAGCGGTAGTTCTGTTCCAGGCGAATGACTTCCGCGTCCGGGAAGTCGGCCGAATACTGGTGAATGTTCTCGATTTTCGCGCCGCGCCAGCCGTAGATCGACTGATCGTCGTCGCCAACCACCATCAGGCTGTCGCCGCCCTTGGCCAGCAGACGCAACCAGGCGTACTGCACGGCGTTGGTGTCCTGGAATTCGTCCACCAGCACATGGCGGAAACGTTTCTGATAATGAGCCAGCAGGCCCGGATGATCGCGCCACAGGTCGAGGGCGCGCAGCAGCAGTTCGGAGAAGTCGATGACGCCCGCGCGCAGGCACGCGGCCTCATAGGCTTCATAGATGCTGCGCATGGTGGCCAGGAACAGATCGCCGCTGGCTTGAATATGTTGTGGGCGCAGGCCTTCGTCTTTCTGCCCGTTGATGAACCATTGGGCCTGACGGGCCGGCCAGCGTTGCTCGTCGAGGCCCAGTTCGCGGATCACCCGCTTGACCAGACGTTGCTGGTCATCGCTGTCGAGGATCTGGAAAGTCTGGCTCAGGCCGGCTTCCTGCCAGTGCGCCCGCAGCAAGCGGTGCGCCAGGCCGTGGAAGGTGCCGACCCACATGCCGGCCGGGTTGATACCCATCAGCTGCTCGATGCGATGGCGCATCTCGGCGGCGGCCTTGTTGGTGAAGGTCACCGACAGGATCGAGTGTGGCGAGGCGTTCTCGACCTGGATCAACCAGGCGATACGGTGCACCAGCACACGGGTTTTACCGGAACCAGCACCGGCCAGGACCAACTGACGACCCACGGAGGCAGCTACGGCCTGACGTTGGGCATCGTTGAGGGAGTTCAGCAGAAGGGAGAGATCATCGCGCATCAGGGCATTCTAGGGCGCCGCGCCACACCGGGCAAACCGAGCTTTGCATTAACCGATGAAAGAAGCGCAGGGGACGACCGGTCAGTCATTCGTTGCAAGCCCTGATAGGCCGCGCTTCTGTGGTTTTGAACGCTGGCAACGGGCCATTTGTTTTGTCGGTTTTATGATCTGGAGCAGTTTGGTCCGGGCCATTGCTTGTGTATGCTCCATCGACATTTCGGGTTCATCACGCTCACCCTTATAAGAACAAGAATATTGCCTATGACCCTCAGCCCCAGCCTGTCGGGCCCTTCTGTGGAACCGCGGGTTATCCGCAAACAGTACGCCATGGAGATGGCGGTCGAGCGCACGCGTCTGCTGTATCAGGGCTCGTTGCTGCCCACGCTGTTCATGTTGATCAATGGTCTGGTCTGCGCCGGGTTGCTCTGGAACCCGCAGCGCTACTTCCTGGTGAGCATCTGGCTGATCTGGTTACTGTCGCTGGTGGCGCTGCGGGTGATTCAGGTCGCAGCCTTCGACTCGGCGATGCCCAGTCGTCAGGCGCAGCCAGTCTGGCGTCGAATGTTTCTGCTGGGTTCGGCCATGACCGGCCTGACGCTGGCCGGTGCCGGTATTGCCCTGGTGCCCACCGACAGCTTCCTGCAACAAGCCTGGGTATTCGGCCTGATCGGCGCGGCAACCCTCTCGGCCAGTGTCGCCTATGCGGTGAGCCTGCCGGCCTTCCTGTCGTTCACCTTGCCGTGTCTGTTACCGGCGATCGGTTATTTGTTCTGGGGCGGCGATGAACAGCAGCAAGGCTGGGGTTGGCTCGGGCTGATTCTGTTGGGCTCTCTCAGTGTGGTCGCGTGGCAGGTCAACCGGCTGATCCAGCACGGCTTGATGCGGCGTTTCCAGAATCAGGCACTGATCGAGCACTTGCAGCAGGCACAAAGCCACAGCGAGCAGCTTAATCAGGAGTTGGCGCGGGAAATCGAACAGCGTCGCCACGCCGAAGAAGAACTGCGTGAGGCTCAGGTCGGTCTCGAAAGCAGGGTGGCCCAGCGGAGCCGCGAACTGGACGCCGCCAACCAGGCCCTGAGTAAGAGCGAAGCGCGGCTGGCGCTGGCGTTGAAGGCCAGTGAGCTGGGTCTCTGGGACTGGAACCTGCAAACCGATGAGGTGCATCACACCCAACTCAAGGAGTTGTTCGGCATTGAGCCGGAATTCGTCACGGCGATGCTCAGTCATTTGAAACCGCGCCTGCACCCGCAGGACTTGCCGCCGCTGCGGCGGGCGCTGGTCGAGCATTTGAAGGGCCGCACCGAGGATTATCAGATCGAATACCGCGTGCGCCATGGCGATGGCCACTGGGTCTGGATCGAAGACCGCGGGCGGGCAGTGGAGAGGGGGGCCAATGGTCGGGTGATCCGGATGGTCGGCACTCGGCGTGACATCAGCGTCAGTAAAGGGCTTGAAGAGCAGCGACAACTGGCGGCGACGGTATTTGAAGCCGCCAGCGAAGGCATTGTGATTTTCGACCCGGATTACGCCCTGATCGCGGTCAATCAGGCGTTCAGCCGGGTCACCGGGTATCAGATTGAAGATTTGCTGGGGCGCAATGTGGTCGAGCTGCCGTGCAGTCGTGACGCCCGGCGGCACTACTCGGTGATCCATCAGGCGCTGGAACAGCAGGGCAGTTGGCAGGGTGAGTTGGTGGAGGCGCGCAAAAACGGCGAGCTCTATCCACAATGGCTGCAACTGAACGTGGTGCGCGATTCTCGGGGAAATGTCAGTCATATCGTGGGCTTTTTCGCCGATCTGTCAGCCCGCCGTGAATCCGAAGAGCGCATGCGCTACCTGACCCACTACGACGAACTGACCGGGCTGGCCAACCGCTCATTGTTCCGCGAGCGCCTGCATGAAGCCCATCAACGCGTGCGCCAGGGCGGCCGGAGCCTGGCGCTGCTGCACATCAACCTGGACCGCTTCAAATTGCTCAACGACAGCCTCGGCCATGAAGTCGCCGATCAGATGCTGCAGAAAATGGCTCGGCGTCTGGTCAATGCGCTGCCGGAGGCCGACACCATTGCGCGTTTGTCCGGCGACGAGTTCGCGGTGCTGTTCGACGCTTATGGCAACCTGTCGAGCCTGGCGCGGGTCGCCACCCGATTGTCGGCCAAGTTGCGCTTGCCGCTGACTGTTGAAGGGCATGAGCTGGTGGTCAGTGCGTCGATGGGCATCAGCATGTTGCCGGACAACGCGCGGGAAATTTCCGCGCTGGTCAGCCAGTCAAACATGGCCATGCAACATGCCAAGCATCTGGGCGGGAACAATTTCCAGTTTTACACCGACAGCCTGCAGGCCAGCACCCTTGAGCGCTTGCAGCTGGAGAACCAACTGCGCAAGGCCATCGAAGAGAAGCAGTTGAAAGTGTTTTACCAACCGAAACTCTGCCTCGCGACTGGCCGGCTGAACGCCGCCGAAGCGTTGGTGCGCTGGGATCATCCGACCATGGGGCGGGTTCCGCCGGGGGATTTTATCGGTCTGGCAGAGGAAGTCGGGTTGATCGGCGCCATTGGCGAATTCGTGCTGCGCCAGGCCTGTTGGCAAGCGTGCGAGTGGCAGCGTCAGGGACTGGAGCCGATTCGGGTTTCGGTCAATCTGTCGGTCCACCAGTTGCGTCAGGGCAAGCTGGTCAGCCTGGTGCGCCAGGTGCTTGAAGAAACCGGCCTGGCGCCGCACTACCTCGAACTGGAGCTGACGGAAAGCCAATTGCTGGACAGCGTCGAACACATCATCGCGACCTTCCAGCAGTTGCGCGATCTGGGTGTGAAGCTGGCGATCGACGACTTTGGCACGGGGTATTCGTCGCTGAGCTACCTCAAGCGCATTCCCGTGGACTACGTGAAGATCGATCAGGCGTTTATCCGTGGGTTGGGTGAGGGCGGTGAAGACGCGGCGATCACCCGGGCAATCATTGCCATGGCGCATGGGCTTTCGCTGAAAGTGGTGGCGGAAGGTGTGGAAACCGCGGAGCAGCTGGCATTCCTTGAGGCTGAGTCCTGCGATGAGGTGCAGGGCTATCTGATCAGCCGTCCGGTGGAGGCGTTCAAGCTTGCGAACTTGTTAAGGGGGGAGCGCCCGGAGTGAGTTTTATTTCTTTATGTACGGAAAAAGCCTGCCAGTTAATATGATTAGCCTGGCAGGAAAAGACTTGGGGATAATGAGTGTCTTTTTATCTTAATGGGTGATCATGACGTCTTTGATATGGTGCAGAAGTTTGCCTTCGAAGAAAATGCTTACACCGGTAACATGTGAGTCACCCAGGCTTTTATAGGTGACGGCTTTTTCTGTTTCGACCTGAGTTGTAATGTCGCCAGAGTTTTTAAGTTCCAGGTCAAGTCTCAGATTGAAAGACTTGTCCTGCATTGGGCTCAGTATCAACGTCGGTATAATGCCGGGATGCGCCACGGTCACGGTCCCGTAAGTGCGGAAGAAGAGGTCCTTCGGCATACGGTTGATTTGTGCTACCCAGTCACTGTTTTTAATAGTCATATTTAGTATTCCATAAGTTAAAGTTTGAGTGCTTCCTGCCCGATCATTATTAGCGTGAAGTGTTTTATTTGTGGAGTGGTATATCTATTCAAGTTGTAAGTGTGTTCGTGTGTCGAGGGTTGGTTTGGTCTTGGTTGACTTTGTTAGTTTGGTGTAAGTGCAGGTGCCAGCAGTGAAGGCCGAGGAGGGGTGATAGTTTTTGTTTCAAGCTGTGATGGGGATGAAGGCGCTTCGGGGGGGTTGAAAACGGCAGTGACTGCTTGCAGGTGGGGTCACGTGCGAAGGCAGCTACATCCCGTATGCATGGCCAAAACCATGGGCAGCACAGGCATTGAGTTACGGATTGAACAGGCAAAAAGCGAATTCTTGTAGTATAACTACAAAATTGCTACATCCCCGGCGTCAGCCAATAACAATGAGTCCTGCCCTTTGAACCTGTTGCAGCACATCGCCCAGTCACGCCATCTGTTACGCAAGTCGGAGCTCAAGGTCGCCGATCATGTGCTGCTTGATCCTGCGGCTGTGATGCACAGTTCCATGGCCGATCTTGCCCACAGTGTCGGCATCAGCGAGCCGACCATCGTGCGCTTCTGTCGGGCCATCGGTTGTTCGGGCTTTCAGGACTTGAAGCTGAAACTGGCGCAAAGCCTGGCAGCAGGGGCGAGTTTCGGGCAATTCGCGATTCACGAAGACGACTCGGTCGCCGACTACAGCCTGAAAATTTTCGACACCACCCTGCACACCCTGATGGAAGTTCGCGAGAAGCTCGACCCGTTGGAGTTGCAGAGGGCTGTGACCCTCATGTCCCAGGCTCAGCGCGTCGAGTTCTATGGTTTTGGTGCGTCCGGCGCGGTGGCGGCGGATGCCCAGCATAAATTCTTCCGGTTGCTGCTGACGGCTGCGGCCTATTCTGACCCGCACATGCAGGCGATGTCGGCGGTCACGCTGAAGCCGACGGACGTGGCGATCTGCATTTCCCAGTCCGGCCGCTCCAAGGACCTGTTGATCACCGCCAACCTGGTGCGTGAAAGCGGTGCTTCGCTGATCACGTTGTGCCCAAGCCAGACCCCGTTGGCCGAGCTGTCGACCGTCAACCTGGCTATCGATGTGCACGAAGACACCGAAATCTATACGCCGCTGACCTCGCGTATCGCGCACCTGGTGGTGATCGACGTGCTGGCCATGGGCGTGGCCATGGCGCGTGGGCCGAGCCTGGTCAACCACCTCAAGAGCGTCAAACGTAGCCTTCGCAGCTTGCGTCTGTCGCCCAAGTCGGTCAAAGCCCTCGACGATTGATCCGAGATTGCTGGAAGGTCGTTCCGACCTTAATCGCGAGCAGGCTCGCTCCCACAAATAGATCGGCTGTGTTGCGCAATTCGTGCGTACACCACAGAACCTGTGGGAGCGAGCCTGCTCGCGATGGCGTCCTCGAAAGCGCCGAAAGTTCACATCCCTGTAATCCCCGCGCCGCCAAACCGTCATCCCCCGCGCCTATCTTGAAACTCCCGTACTCGCCTTGGGAGACTCGAAATGGCCCAGCACTACGAAGAACGCAACAGCGCAGTCAAAACCCGCCGTCAGCAAGAAGACCAGCGTCGCATGGCGTTTCGCCGCGCGATTGAAGATCGTTGCGAGCACCGCCAGCTTCTGGCCGAGATCGGTGAATACCCGGATCTGGAACTTAATTACTGGCAGGCAAAACCGGCAGCTTCGCGTCGAAACGCTCAACCAGCGCGCTGATCTGCACCCGTTCACTGCGGATAAACGCCAGGAACGCATGCGCTACCGGTGACAGGCGTTTGGCCTTGGCCTGCACCAGGCACCAGCTGCGGTACAACGGCAGCTCTTCGACCGGCAGCTCTTTGAGCCCGCCGGTCGCCAACTCCAGGTTCAGGGCGTGGCGCGTCAACAAGGCCAGGCCCAGACCCGCCACCACGCATTCGCGCTGGGCTTCGGCCGACGAGACTTCCTGGGTCTGGTTGAAGTGCACGCGCTTCTCTTTGAAATACTCCTCGCACGCCAGCCGTGTCCCGGAGCCCGGTTCGCGCAATAGCAGTGTGTAGGGCTCAAGATCCTGCAAGCGCAGCGGTCCCATGTGGCACAGCGGATGATCCGGTGGCGCGACGGCAACGATCGGGTTGTTGAGGAAGGGCAGGAACTCCAGGCCCATGTCCTGCGGCACCATGGACATGATCACCAGGTCGTCGCGGTTGTCGGACAGGCGCCGGATCACCTGTCCCCGATTGACCACCGTCAGCTGCAGGTTCACTTCCGGGTGCTGGCGCTTGAAGGCGGCAAACAAGTGCGGTACGAAGTACTTGGCGCTGGATTCCACTGCCAGTTTCAGCTGACCTTGCAATGAACCTTGCATGTCCGAGAGCTGCATATCGAGGTTTTCCAGGCGCCCGAAAATATCCCGACTGGCGCGCTGTAACGCTTCAGCCGCTTCGGTCATGTAGAGCTTTTTGCCGACGTAATCGAACAAAGGCTGACCAATCAGCTCTTCAAGCTGACGAATCTGTAGGCTGACGGCCGGTTGTGTGAGCGACATTTCGTCGGCTGCGCGGCTGTAGGAACGCAAATCGCAGACTTCATTGAAGATCTGAAGCTGGCGTAATGTCATACGCATCAAAGACTTACGCATAATCTAGAGACTCTGGTCACAAGCGGGTCTCTCAACTATAAGCCTTTGCTTATGCCTAACCCAATTATTATTGATTTTTGTTAATCCCTTGAGCGGGCTAGTGTGACTACGCGACTGGCTTGAAACATTTAGTCACGCGCCGACCCAGTCCAAGGTCGTGGGTAGCAACCGGCTCAAGGGAACCTCCAAGTGATAAAAAAGATCCTGATTGCCAACCGTGGTGAGATTGCCGTACGAATCGTACGTGCCTGCGCCGAGATGGGCATTCGTTCGGTCGCGATCTATTCCGACGCCGATCGCCATGCGTTGCATGTCAAACGTGCCGATGAAGCCCACAGCATTGGTGCCGAGCCACTGGCCGGTTACCTGAACCCGCGCAAGCTGGTGAACCTCGCGGTGGAAACCGGTTGCGACGCGTTGCACCCAGGTTACGGCTTTCTTTCGGAAAACGCCGAGCTGGCGGATATCTGCGCCGAGCGCGGTATCAAATTCATTGGTCCGTCGGCAGAAGTCATTCGCCGCATGGGCGACAAGACCGAAGCCCGCCGCAGCATGATCAAGGCTGGCGTGCCGGTCACTCCGGGCACTGAAGGCAACGTCGCCGACATCGCCGAAGCCCTGGCCGAAGGCGATCGCATCGGTTACCCGGTGATGCTCAAGGCCACCTCCGGTGGTGGTGGTCGCGGGATTCGTCGCTGCAACAGCCGCGATGAGCTCGAACAAGCTTTCCCGCGGGTGATTTCCGAAGCGACCAAGGCCTTTGGTTCGGCGGAAGTCTTCCTCGAAAAATGCATCGTCAATCCCAAGCACATCGAAGCGCAGATCCTGGGTGACAGTTTCGGCAGCGTGGTGCACCTGTTCGAGCGTGATTGCTCGATCCAGCGTCGCAACCAGAAGCTGATCGAGATCGCCCCGAGCCCGCAACTGACGCCAGAACAGCGCGCCTACATTGGCGACTTGTCGGTGCGTGCGGCCAAGGCCGTGGGTTACGAAAACGCCGGCACCGTGGAGTTCCTGCTCGCCGAGGGCGAGGTGTACTTCATGGAAATGAACACCCGGGTGCAGGTGGAACACACCATCACCGAAGAAATCACCGGTATCGACATCGTCCGTGAGCAAATCCGCATCGCCTCCGGCCTGCCGCTCTCGGTGAAACAGGAAGACATCCAGCACCGTGGTTTTGCGCTGCAATTCCGGATCAACGCCGAAGACCCGAAAAACAACTTCCTGCCGAGCTTCGGCAAGATCACCCGTTACTACGCACCCGGCGGTCCCGGCGTACGTACCGACACGGCGATCTATACCGGTTACACCATTCCACCGTTCTACGATTCGATGTGCCTGAAACTGGTGGTCTGGGCGTTGACCTGGGAAGAGGCGATGGACCGTGGCTTGCGTGCCCTTGATGACATGCGTCTGCAAGGAGTCAAGACCACTGCCGCCTATTACCAGGAAATCCTGCGTAACCCGGAATTCCGTAGCGGTCAGTTCAACACCAGCTTCGTTGAAAGCAACCCTGAGCTGACCAACTACTCGATCAAGCGCAAACCCGAAGAGCTGGCCCTGGCCATCGCCGCCGCCATCGCCGCCCACGCAGGCCTGTGAGGAATATTCCAATGACCAAGAAAATCCACGTAACCGACACAATCCTGCGCGACGCCCACCAATCGCTGCTCGCGACCCGCATGCGCACCGACGACATGCTGCCGATCTGCGACAAGCTCGACAAAGTCGGCTACTGGTCGCTGGAAGTCTGGGGCGGCGCGACCTTCGATGCCTGCGTACGCTTCCTGAAAGAAGACCCGTGGGAGCGTTTGCGCAAACTGCGTGCGGCGCTGCCTAACACTCGCCTGCAAATGCTTTTGCGTGGCCAGAACCTGTTGGGCTACCGCCACTACAGCGACGACGTGGTCAAAGCCTTCGTCGCCAAGGCGGCAGTGAATGGTATCGACGTGTTCCGCATCTTCGATGCGATGAACGACGTGCGTAACCTGCGGGTGGCCATCGAAGCGGTGAAAGCGGCCGGCAAACACGCCCAGGGCACCATCGCCTACACCACCAGCCCGGTGCACACCATCGAGGCGTTCGTGGAGCAAGCCAAGCAAATGGAAGCCATGGGTTGCGACTCCGTGGCGATCAAGGACATGGCCGGCCTGCTGACCCCGTATGCCACTGGCGAGTTGGTCAAAGCACTGAAAAGCGAGCAGTCGCTGCCCGTGTTCATCCACTCTCACGATACCGCCGGCCTGGCCGCGATGTGCCAACTCAAGGGCATCGAAAATGGTGCCGACAATATCGACACCGCGATCTCCAGTTTCGCCTGGGGCACCAGCCACCCGGGCACCGAGTCGATGGTTGCCGCCCTTAAGGGCAGCGAGTTCGACACCGGCCTGAGTCTGGAGCTGCTGCAGGAAATCGGTTTGTACTTCTACGCCGTGCGCAAGAAGTACCACCAGTTCGAAAGTGAATTCACCGCCGTCGACACCCGCGTGCAAGTCAACCAGGTACCGGGCGGGATGATTTCCAACCTCGCCAACCAGTTGAAAGAGCAGGGTGCACTGAACCGCATGAGCGAAGTGTTGGCCGAAATCCCGCGGGTTCGCGAAGACCTCGGCTTCCCACCGCTGGTGACCCCGACGTCGCAGATCGTCGGTACTCAGGCGTTCTTCAACGTATTGGCCGGTGAGCGCTACAAGACCATCACCAACGAAGTGAAGCTCTACCTGCAAGGTGGCTACGGCAAAGCGCCGGGTGTTGTTAACGAGCAGCTGCGCCGTCAGGCGATCGGCAGTGAAGAAGTCATTGATGTCCGTCCGGCGGATTTGATCAAGCCGGAAATGACCAAGCTGCGCGGCGAAATCGGTGCGTTGGCCAAGTCTGAAGAAGACGTACTGACCTATGCGATGTTCCCGGACATCGGGCGCAAGTTCCTTGAAGAACGCGAAGCCGGCACCCTGACTCCGGAAGTGTTGTTGCCGATTCCGGAAGCCGGCGGCGTGACCTCGGCGGGCGGCGAAGGTGTGCCGACCGAGTTCGTCATTGACGTTCACGGTGAAACCTACCGCGTCGACATCACCGGTGTGGGCGTCAAGTCCGAAGGCAAGCGTCACTTCTACCTGTCCATCGATGGCATGCCGGAAGAAGTGGTGTTCGAGCCACTCAACGAATTCGTCAGCGGTGGCAGCAGCAAGCGCAAGCAAGCCAGCGCACCGGGCCACGTCAGCACCACCATGCCAGGCAACATCGTCGATGTGCTGGTCAAGGAAGGCGACACCGTGAAAGCCGGCCAGGCGGTGCTGATCACCGAAGCGATGAAGATGGAAACCGAAGTTCAAGCGGCCATCGCCGGCAAAGTCGCCGCCATCCACGTGGCCAAGGGCGACCGGGTCAATCCGGGCGAAATCCTGATCGAGATCGAAGGCTGATTTAACAGCCTCGACTGCAACGCTTTACCTCGGGGGGGCATGTGCCCCCCTTTTTTTTCACCGCGGATTTGTGGACGTTAGAAGTTCATCCGCCACTGCCCCATCACGCCGTTTTCGTGGCTGTTGCTGCTCATCTCACCGTTGTAGGCAATGCTCAGGGACTGCTGCTTCGAGATCCTCAGATCCAACCCCGCTTCCAGTGTCAGGCTGTTGCGATCCAGTGGAATGCCTTCGACGTAGAACGTCTCGCTACCCGCCAAAAAAGTCTGACGTAGATGGCTGCTGACATCGCCGTAGGTGTGCTTCCAGCCAGCGCTCATACGCGGGGTCAGGCGCATGCCGTTTTCCAGGTCGCTATGGTGTGCCAGGCGCAGGCCAAAGATGCTGTTGAAGTTGCGTTGGGTTTGTTTGTCGACTTTCAGCGCAGCATCCCCACCTTTTTCCCGGTAGCTGTCACGTTGATAATGTTCATACCCCAGGCTTGCGAAAGGCTCGACCTGCAGGGCGCCACTGCTCAGGTTGTAGCCGACTTCGGCGAAAACCTGCTGGCTGCTGGCGTCGTAGCTGCCTTTGAGTGGGTCGCTGTAACCATTGAAGGCAATGTTGCGTTTGGTGGTTCCGTCATGACTGCTGTAAGTCGCACCCAGTCGCAATGCCAGCGGGCCGCTTTGACGCAAGGCATAGGCACCGAGGTGCCAGCTGTCGAGATCGCCGTCCAGTAACACCCCGTCCAGGCGAGTCTGTGATTTGCCACCCAGCAAGCCCGCGCGCCATTCATTGTCGAGTGACCAGTCGGCCCCCACCACAATGCCGTGAGTGCGTTGCCGAAGGGCGCTGTCGTCCAGTTTGTCATCAAGGGTTGCGGAGTTGCCCAGCGCCTGGACCCAGACCTTGCCGTTGATATCGTGACCAGTTGCCGAGCGGTCTTGCAGACTTGCATCGTTGCTCAGCTCGCGCATGGCGGAAAGCATGCTCGCGCTGACCGGCCGGACACTGCTCAACGTGGCATAGGCGAGGTTGGCGTTGCTGACGCCGGCCAGTTGCTCCAGCGCTATGGCGGCCGTTGCGGTGTCGCTGGTGAGCAGGGCATTGATGGCGGCATTGTTCGCAACCGTCTTCGGCGTTTGTGTTGTGCCGGGTTTATCGGAGTCGAGGCTGTTGGCGACCGGGGGGGCATTGGTCATCACTTCCGCCGGGAGTTCAGGTGCCAGTGCAGCGATCAATCCTTCACTTGCCGAGGGTTCTTTGGGGGCAATCATGTTCTCGACGAGCAGCGGATCAGGAACAGGATCAGGATCAGGAGCGGCTTGTCTGTTATCGGGGGTGATCAACGCCACTGCTGTGGTGACGGGGACGTCGGGTAAGTGCCGTTCGACAGAGTCCTGAGGGGCGGGTTTGGGTTTCGCAGGTTTTCGGGCTTTGACCGGACGGGGCTTGGTCTCGGTTACTTCGGGCTCTGTTTGCTGAGCGTGGGACATTTCGTTGCAGCCGAAGGCGAGGACAATTGCCAGGGCGAGATGGTGTGGACGATGAATGTGCAAAATGGGCATTGAATGCGACCTCTTCCTTGGGGAAGTCGAACTCTAAAAGGGCGGGCACATCCCCCGATGCCGGGTATTTCCGGCTCTTGTGCGAGGTGTGGGAGCTTCGGTTGTAGAAAAGGCTCCGCCTTGGAGGCCGCATGACTATTGGCCTCCCGTTGCTGACGTTTTTCCTTACGTCGTTCTCGGATGTGTCGATTTGCGAAGGCTCGGAAACGCGTCTGCCACTGTCCAATCAGGCCATTCTTCTAGCATGCAGAAGTTTTTTCCAGATTGATGTGTGGGGTTCAATCGCGCGAAAACGCAATTTAATGCATTTAATTGTCTGGAATTATCTGTTGTATGCATTTAAATGCACATTTTTGCCGTGTGCGAACTTAATTTATGCACTATATTGCAATCGCCTCATGTTTTAAGCCTTTGCAAATGTATTAAATTGCAGGAGCAAGCAATGCTGACGCTAACGCTACAAATTCATTCGGCTGGGGAATGGCAGGATGCCATGGTCCTGAGCTTTGATGACCCGGAGCAAGGCTTCGCCAGTCGGTGCAACTTTGGCTACGAATTGGGTTATCTGGTCGACAACATCAACGATATACCAAGTCCTTTCGCTGGGGCTGTGAGCGCCAATGTCCCGGTAGCCTGGGAGGGGCAGCGAACCTCGACTGCTCCGGCGTTCTTGCACGACATTGCGCCAGCGGGGGCAGCCAAACGGTTCCTCATGACGCACATTGGTCGCGACAAGCCAGAGGGCATTAGCGCCGACCTGTTTTTACTGGCCCGCAGTACACCGGCCCCCATTGGCAATATGCGGATCAAGGAGTCGCTTGAAACACTGAGCAGCCGCCCGGCAGTGGGCTTCCAGCGTGACGACGTGATCTCGCGCGACAATCGCTTTCTGGAATATGCCTACGAACAAGGTGCAGCCATTGATGGTGCGACGGGGGCAGGTGGTGAAGCGCCCAAGCTGTTGCTGACAGAAAACCGTGAAGGCCTGCTGTATCCGGATGCAATGCTGGATGACACCGAAGTGGCACAGCACTGGTTTGTGAAGTTCGCTCGTAACCAAGGCACACAAACCGACAAAGACATCCTCAGAAGCGAGTTCCATTACTACAAGGCGCTGCAGATGCTTGGCATCGACACCGTGGCCACAGCAGGGCTGGCTTTGGAAGAGGCGACAAAACCCAGTTTGTGGATGCAGCGTTTTGACCGTCGTATAAACGAGCAGGGCCTCGAGCGACTGGCGGTTGAGTCGATTTACTCACTGGCCGGAGTGACTACCCCGGGAAGTCCCATGGATCACTTGGAGGTGATCCGGCTCCTTGCCGACCTTTGGCGGTCGACTGGACAAGCGGCGCACATTGAGGATCTGGTCGTGGACTACCTGCGTCGTGACCTGCTCAACAAAATACTCGGCAACTCAGATAACCATGGACGTAACACCGCGATCATCCGCCACGCCAATTCGTTTGAACTAGCACCGATCTACGACCTGGCACCGATGGTCATGGACGATGAAGGCATCACCCGGACCACAAAATGGCCACGGGATTTGGAGTTGGCGGGGGATGTCGATTGGCGTGGCGTCTGTAATGCGTTAACGGGGATTGTCGATTCGCAGGTGGTCTTCGAGCGGTTGCGCGAGCAAGCCAATCGCTTGCGGGCGCTGCCGGACATACTGACCGAAAGCGGTCTGCCTGAGGTGACGATGAATCACCCTCGAATTGCTTTGCGACATCTTGAGCATCGTTTAAGGGAGTGGGGGCTGCAATGAGCATGACAGTGTCAGAGCGAACACTGCTGATCGAAAGTATTCAGCAAGAGTTAGCCAATGACACATTGGCTATCGGCGAAGCGGTGCGCCAATTGCGAGTTGAGGTGACCGGTTTACACCAAAGCCAGTTCGCAAAGATGTGCAAAATCTCCGTGCGTACGCTGGTGCACATCGAGCACGGAGAAGGGAACCAGACGCTCAAATCACTTAACGCCGTGTTCCGCCCATTCGGGATGCAAATGGGCGTGGTGAAGATTCGGCGTACGATCAGCTGAACCCTTAGCTCCGCTGCTTGTACGCCTTCCCGTAATGCCGCTCCATCCGTGCCTGAATCAACTCCAGACCAATCGACAACAACCAGTAAATGATCGCTGCCGTGCTCAGCATTTCGATGTAGCGATAACTGGAGCGGCCATAGGACTGCGCCAGGAACATCACTTCCCAGACGCCCATCACCGAGATCAGTGATGAGTCTTTGAGCATCGAGATGAATTGGTTGGTGGTGGGCGGAATGATGGTGCGCATGGCCTGTGGCAGGGTGACTCGCCAGAAGATCACCGACTCGCGCATTCCCAGCGCGAGGGAAGCTTCGCGCTGGCCATGCGGTACACCGACGATGCCGGCGCGGAAAATTTCACTCAGGTACGCCCCGTAATTCAGCGATAACGCAATGATCCCGGCGGCAATGGCGCCGGGGACAATGCCCAGCTGTGGCAGGCCGAGGTAGATCAACAGGATCTGAATCAGCAACGGCGTACCACGAAAAAACGATGCGTAGAAACTTGCGATGCCGAACGCCACGGCACTCTTCGACAACCGCGCCAGGGCGGTGATGAAGCCCAGCAGCGACGAGGCGACAATCGAGCACAGGCACAAAAACAGTGTCAGCGCCGCGCCTTGCAAGAAGCCGTTGGGCGCCAGATGCAGGCCGATCAGGTTCGGCAGCTTGTCGAGAATGATCGAAAACTTCAGGTCGAAGCTCAGGAAGAAACTCGCGAACAAACCCAGCATCGTCGCCCAAGTCAGGTACAGGCGGGTACGAAAACCAAAGACGCGTTTGAGCAATGACTCAGCCACCGGTTGCGGTGGCTGAGGAGGGCGGGGGAAAGAAGTCATTTGCTGATATCGGCGCCGATCCATTTTTGTGACAGCCGGGTCAGGGTGCCGTCCTGTTTCAACTGGGCAAAGACTTCGCGCACTTTGCCATCCCACTGGGCATCACCCTTTTCGATGGCCACGGAGTTGGGTTCCGAGTACAGCGGCTCGCCGGCGAGCTTGAAGCGCTGGTCCTGGGTCAGGCGCGGTTGTGCGGTCACAAGGTTGGTGAGGACCGCATCCAGTCGCACGCCGGCGCCCAGGCTCAGGTCCTGGAAGGCGACGTTGTCGGTGTCATACGGAGCGATCTGCACATCCTCGAACGGGTACTGCAATCGGGTGTCTTCAGCGCCTTCGATCACCAGGTTTTTGTTCAGGTAGCTTTCGTAGCTGGACGCGCTGGTGAGGCCGACTTTTTTGCCGCTCAGGTCCTTGGCGCCATGGATGCGATCGTCTTTGGCATTGACCACGATCACGGCTGGCGAAGCGTAGTACTCCACCGGGAAATCGAAGACTTCGGCGCGGGCCTTGCTCGGGGTCATGGAGCAGATGCAGATGTCATAACGACCGCTCCAGCGACCGGCAGCGATCACGTCCCAGGACGGCGTTTCGAGACGCAGTTTGACGCCAAGTTTGTCCGCCACGGCTTTGGCCACGTCGACGTCGAAACCGTCGAGCTGGTTCTGATCGTTGAGGAACGAGAACGGCGGATAGCTTTCCATCAGCACGCCCACCAACTCTTTCTTTTGCTCGATACGATCCAGCGTGGCGCCGGCAAAGGCTTGGGAAGAGGCAGCGAGAATCGTCAGGCCCAGGGCCAGTAGCGGTTGAAGTTTCACGGGCAGTTCCTGACTAAAAAAGAAGTTGTTATTAACTGAATGGTGCGTATTTAATAGTTATAAGGACGACTCTGGTAGTGAGTTATTTTCATAAGCATATGAGAAAAAAACATATGGACGCAGGCAGCACGGTAATTCTGGATGGCGGTATGGGTCGCGAACTGCAACGCCGAGGCGCGCCGTTCAGGCAGCCTGAGTGGTCCGCGCTGGCGTTGAGCGAAGCACCGCAAGCGGTTGAGGCCGTCCATACGGCTTATATCGAAAGCGGTGCAAACGTGATCACCAGCAACAGCTACGCGGTGGTGCCGTTTCATATCGGTGAAGAACGTTTTGCGGCTGAAGGTCAGGCGCTCGCCGCATTGGCGGGGGAGCTGGCACGGCGTGCAGCCGACGCGGCTAGACAGCCCGTGCGTGTGGCGGGTTCATTGCCGCCGCTGTTCGGTTCCTATCGTCCGGACCTTTTTGATGCTGCCCGGGTGACTGAATTGCTGACGCCATTGGTGACGGGGCTGGCACCTCATGTCGATCTGTGGCTGGCTGAAACCCAGAGTTCGATTGTCGAGGCGCGGGCTATTCATGCCGGTTTGCCAAAGGACGGCAAGCCGTTCTGGCTGTCGTTTACCTTGAAGGATGAAGACACGGACGAAGTACCGCGTTTGCGTTCAGGTGAACCCGTGGCCGATGCCGCTGCGGTGGCCGCAGAGCTGGGGGTCGAGACGCTGCTGTTCAACTGCAGCCAGCCGGAAGTAATCGGTGCGGCGATTGATGCTGCGCGGGAAACCTTTGAGCGTTTGGGTGTGAAAGTACACATCGGCGCATACGCCAACGCCTTCCCGCCGCAACCGAAAGAGGCCACGGCCAATGATGGTCTGGACCCGTTGCGCGAGGACCTCGATCCGCCCGGTTACCTGCATTGGGCGGCCGATTGGCAGAAACGCGGTGCGAGCCATCTCGGTGGTTGCTGCGGGATTGGCCCGGAGCATATTGCGGTGTTGGCGCAGAAGCTGGCGTAAAGCCAAAAGATGTTCCCACGCTTCGCGTGGGAACGGTCATCAGGCGCCATTACCCCGGCACTCAGCCAGCGTTTTCAACTGACCCGAATCCGTCTGATTTTCCTCGCTCAGCCACTTCTCAAATCCCGCCCCAATCGCCGGCCACTCCGAGTCCAGGATCGAATACCACGCGGTGTCGCGGTTCTGGCCCTTGACCACCATGTGCTGGCGGAACACGCCTTCAAAGCTGAAGCCCAGGCGTTCGGCGGCGTATTTGGAGCGGGCATTGCCGTTGTTGCACTTCCATTCCAGGCGACGGTAGCCCAGAGCGAACGATTCCTTGGCCAGCAGGTACACCGCTTCGGTGCTTTTCGGTGAGCGCTGCATCGGGGCGCCAAAGGTGACGTGGCCGATTTCGATGCGCCCGTGGGCCGGGACGATCGACATCAGGCTGAGAAGGCCTTGCACTTCACCGCTGGTACGGTCGATGACGCTGAAGAAATACGGGTCGCTGTTGGCCGCGTGGTTGTTCAGCCAGTCGTTGAACGCGCTGCGTTCCGGGAACGGGCCGTAAGGCAAGTAATCCCACAGCTTCGGGTCGGCGCCCGGGCCTTGCAGGGCTTTGAACAAGCCGTCGGCGTGGCGTGCCGGGTCGAGTTTTTCCAGGCGAATGAAGCGTCCTTCGATCAGTTGAACCGAGGGAGCTGGAGCGCCTTTCCAGTCAGCGAGTGAAGTCGACATGTTGCTCTCCTTGAGCCTTAAAGGGCTTTGCGAAACTGGATGAAACCAGGACGTTCGGCAATGCGCTCGTAGAGCTGGATCGCGGTGCCGTTGGTTTCGTGGGTCAGCCAATGAACCTTGCAGCAACCGTCCGCCTTGGCAGTGGCGTAGACGAATTCGATCAGCTTGCGGCCGACGCCGGTGCCACGGGTTTCGGGCGTCACCAGCAAGTCTTGCAGGTAGCAGGAGTTTTCGATGCTCCAGTTCGAGCGGTGATAGATGAAATGCACCATGCCCACCGCTTTGCCATCGGCCCAGGCGAGGGCGGCGTGAGTCGGCTCGCTCGGGTCGAGGAACCGTTGCCAGGTGCTGTGGCTGACAGCCTCCGGCAGCTCGGTGTTGTAGAAACGCAGGTAGGCTTGCCACAACGGCAGCCAGGCTGCGTGGTCATCGGCGGTAACACGGCGAATCTCGATCTGACTCATGATCATTCCTTGGGCATCAGGTGGGCGAGGGCCTGGTCGTGCGGATTGGCGCTGGCGATCAGCCCTTCGCGCACGCCGGTGATGTCTGCGGTACTGCGGTTCTGGCTGAGCTTGCGCTTGCCTTCCAGACGCTGGATCGGCAGGGCGAAGCCGACAATGGCCTTGAGCATGCCGTCGATGTAATGGGCCGGCGCGTCGTCGACTTTCCACGGCTGGGTGCGGTCGCGTTCATGGCGATCGGTCAGGGCGCTGACCACATTGCGCAGGCGATGAGCATCGCTGAACACTTCGGCGTTGCCATAGGCGTGTACCGCCACATAGTTCCAGGTTGGCACAACTTTGCCGTGGTCCGCTTTGCTGGGGTAGTACGACGGGCTGACGTAAGCATCGGCCCCGGCAAAAATCACCAGCGCCTCGGCCCCGGCTTCCAGCTCCTGCCACTGTGGATTGGCTCGGGCCAAGTGGCCGTAAAGGGTGCCATTCGGCCCTTGTTCCGGGCTGAGCAACAGCGGCACATGGCTGGCCTGCAAGCCCTGCTCACCGTGAGTGACGAGGATGGCCAGGCGTGTGTCGAGGATCTGCTGATGCAGGGCGGGAAGGTCTTCGATGGCAAATGCGCTGGGGGTATACATGGATATTTTCCTTGGCGAATGCCTTTATCCTAGGCAGGCTATTGGTCTGTTGTAAGAGCCATTAACAGCCAATTTCGTAGGTCCATTAGCGAGGCTCCATTGCCATGAACAACCCGCCGCTGTCCCTGTCGTTCAACCCGGCGGGTATCGAACTCGATCGCCGTCAGGGCTTGAGTCGTCAGCTTTATCAGGCCTTGCGCCTGCGTGTGCTCGACGGTCGGCTGGTGAGTGGCACACGCTTGCCTGCCAGCCGCGATCTGGCTGCGGCGTTGTCGATTTCACGCAATAGCGTGGTCCGTGCCTACGATCAACTCTACGCCGAAGGTTTCATCGAGGGACGGGTGGGGGACGGCACATACGTGGCGCAATTGCCGCAGACTGCGTTACCGACGAAAAAACTATCCACAAAAGTATCCACAGGGTTACCAACAGGCTTACCCACAGGGTTATCCACAAAATGGCCGGATTTACCTGGGGTTTCATCCAGTAAAGTTATCCACAGTGGTGCTTTGGAGCGGGTCGAGAAGCACCATTTGCCCAGGCCTCCAAGTGGTCCGCCGAGGGCTTTTCGGGTGGGTGTGCCGGCCTTTGATCTGTTCCCGTTTGAGGTCTGGGCCAAGCTGAATGCGGCTTTCTGGCGTAAGCCGGATTTACAGCAACTGTGTTACGGCGCGCCCGAAGGTTACGAGCGCTTGCGCGGATTGATCGCGGCCTATTTGCGCAGTTCGCGCGGCATGCAGTGCAGTGCTGAGCAAATTGTGATCACCAGTGGCGCACAGCAGGGGATTAGCCTTTGTGCACAGCTGCTGGTGGAGCCCGGCGATGGGGTGGCTGTGGAAAACCCCGGCTATCGCGCGGCTGGGCATGCCTTCGCCGTAGCCGGGGCGCGTTTGCATGGGGTCTCGGTGGACAACGAAGGCATCAATTGTGCCGAACTGGCTGAGTTGAGCGACTGTCGATTGACCTACGTCACGCCGTCTCATCAATATCCGACCGGGGTGATCATGAGCCTGGCGCGGCGTCTGGAATTGCTCGCCTGGGCTGAACGCACTGACGGCTGGATCATCGAGGATGACTACGACGGCGAGTATCGCTACAGCGGCGCTCCACTGGCGCCCTTGGCGGCGCTGGATCGACAGGGTCGAGTGCTTTACGTCGGCACCTTCGGCAAAGTCGCGTTTCCGGCATTGCGTCTGGGGTATCTGGTGTTACCGATGGGCCTGGTAGACGCGTTCTCCCAGCGTCGTGCGGTGGATGTGCGCCATTCCGAGGTGAGCACTCAGGCAGTGATGGCCGAGTTCATGGCTGCCGGGCATTTTCAGCGGCATATTCGCCGTATGCGGCGCGCGGCCTTGAGTCGGCGCAACACGCTGTTGGCGGGTTGGCCTGTGGATATCCCGGGTGTTGGCAGCCTGCCAGGTGTCGCGGCGGGGCTGCACTTGACGGTGGCGGTCGACACTCAGGCCCGCGAGCGCGAATTGATCGACGCCGCAGCGAGTGTTGACGTCGAGATCAATGGCCTGAGCAACTATTGGCTGCCGGAGTCATGCACCCTGCCAGACCAGCGCGCCGGGCTGGTGCTGGGTTTCGCGGCGGTGCCCGAGGAGGCGATCAAGGCAGCGCTCGGGCGGTTGAAAAAGGTCTGGTGCCGCTGAGATTTGGAGGGCTGAGTCGTGAGGCAGGTGGGAAAACTGAAAGCCCCAGGCGGTAACTGAATATGCGTGCAAAAAAGACCCGCATCAGCGCGGGTCTCAGGTTCTAGTCGGGCGTGTGACTCACGACCCTGAGGCAGAGGGTGGTGCCTGCGTGAAGAACAATGCTTTGGCCTGTTGCGGGCTGATCTCACTGCGATAGACCGCAATCAGCTCGTGATTGCTGGTTGTCGCATGCCAGTCGAAGCGCCCCTTCAATAATCGTTGATCACGGGTTTTCAGGTGAGCCGCCGTAAACGAGTCGGCAGGGCCCGTGAGCCCGGCGTAATGGAAGTGCGCGTACCACAGCGGTTTACGGGTTTTTCGGTCAAGAATTTCGTATTCCTGAAGGTAATCCTTCCCAGGGCCTTTGAGTCGTTTGCGTTCGCCGTTGCGGACGATGTCGACCGCGTTTTTGCTGCGTAACCACTCGATGCGTGCGGCAGTGGGAGGTTGCAGTTTGATCATTTCCAGCCGGGTCATATGACCTTCTGAGTAAAGTCGCGCGACCGCTTCGGTGAGCTGTTTTTTCAGGGTCTTGGCTGAATCCGATTGAGTGTCCGTGGTGTTGCCGGTACTCAAGGACTCTTCAATGCCGTTGGCTGCACGCTGCAGTTTTCGAGCTTGCTGCTGAAACATATCCTCTATTTCCACCGGAATCCGGTTCGGGCGTTTTGAGTGCGCTCTGGTGCGGTTGATGAAGGTTTCCAGATCATTGAGCAGCGCCTGACCGACCTCTACCTGGGCGCCCAGATCCAGAACCAGGCCGGTTGCCGTTGAAGGCTTTCTGGTCGCTCGCTCAAGCCAGACGCCGGGCGTTTTCTCATGGAAGGTAGCAATGACTTTGCCCGTCATCGGCTCGGTGACGTCGACCAGAACCTCATCGACCGGCGTGTCCTTGCGGACTTCACCGACGACTATGCCCTTGTAACGGGTCTTGATGATTTTTTTGCGCGGTGGTGCAGCGACTCGTGAGGGACCAGGCTTGGGCTCCAGGGCCTCTCGCTCGCGCAGCAACTGCACCAGGTAGTTGACCGTCGCCTGATGGAACTCATTGGTTCGCTTACGCAGACGGTCAAACTGCTGCTGGATCAGTTGCTCGGGGTAGTCGATTGCGAAGTCTTCAAGGCGCTGGTCGATGGCTGTGAACTGACTCACCAGGGTATTGAGGGTCTCGATGCGTTCACCAAGGTTGAGTTCGTTATCCTCAAGGGACACCTCCATGGATGCCTGAATGGTCAGGTCGGCATGCTCACCGATACTGTCCATGGCAATCCTGGCCTCGGCCATGAGGGGGATATTGCCGTCTTTCAAGCACAGCTCCTTGGCCAGAGTGACCTGGAATGCTTTCAGATCCTGCACGTCAAAGGTGGGTAATTTCTGTTTGTACTCGTGGGCCAGCTCGGCGGCGTTCTTTCCGAGCGTGCTCAGTTCCTGGAAGCGCGATTGAGCGAAATCGATCTTGTTGATGAGCTCTTCGGTCAGATCCGTCATTTTCAGCAGCGTATCGCGGTCCAGCTCGTTTCCTTCTGTCTCCGCTTGTTCAAGAAGCTCGAAAGTACGACGTAGCGTCTGGGTGTAGGTGGCATGCTGTTGATCGATCCCGGTTTGATTGAAGAACAACTGAGTACCCAGCAGTTCGACCATGGCGGTACGGTAATTGGGGACCGTGTCGAGCCTGTTCAGCGTTTTCAACCGGTCGAGCGTGGCGTCATAGTCCTTCAGGCGTGCGTCCAGTTTGTCGAGAAACAGCTGGCGTCGGGTTTCGACGGATGTACTGGGTGCATTGTTCAGGGCCGCATGGGCGCTCGTAAGCTCGGCGCGTTTGCTGTCCATCTCGAGGTCGAATGCAGCCAGTTGTGTGCGAAGTTCGGCGATGCGCGCTTTGTTCTCGCGCTGCATCTGTTCCCTGCGACTTTTCAAGCCGCCGCCACGCAGTCGCAGCCGGGTATCGACGAACCATTCACCTGTCTGGTTGTTGACCAACAGCGGGCCGGTGCGCAAGGTTTGTTGTCGGGAGTCAATGATCAGCACATCGTCGTTATCGTTCACGGTGACCTCGAACCAGCGCTCGCCGACGTTGGCGTACCATTTTTGCCCAAGGGCCGAGAGGTGTTGGTGCGGACCTTGCTCGATCACGGGTTGGCCAAGGCCTTCGGGTTTTGGAATCTTGAAGCTATCGAGCAGGTGTCCCAGGCTCAAGCGAGAACGGATCAGGGCTGTGTCTGAGTGGAGCGATGTTTCGTGTAAGGCTGGCAGGGTGTCAGTGGCGACATCGGGTTTGCGGGTCACGCTGACTTTTTCAGGAAGAGCTGTCTCTCGTGGCCTGCTGCCATGGGGTGTTGTGGTTTTCTGTGCAGATTCGCGTGGCGTGGTTGCGTGACTGACGAGCACCATCGCGAGGGTCAGGAAAACGTCGGTCAAGGCGGCCCACTCGTGCTGGCTATCGGCATTTTCCCTGGCGTCGGCTGCCTGTTGCAGGTCATCCATGATCTGCCAGATCCAGGCGGCTGTGCCCACCGTGCGTCCGAGGAAAGGCAAGGCGGCATTGAAGATCATCCAGGCACTTTGCTTGAGCGTGGCCCAACGATTTTCAGCGTTTGATACCGATTGCCGGTCCGCCAGAGTGATCAGCGCACTGGCATTGGCGTTGAAGAGCGTTGGCATCAGCTCGTCTTCGATCACCCTTTCACCAAAGGAAATCGGGCCTGTCATCGTCAGCGGCGTCAGTGGATCGACCAGCAATTGCGACAGGCTCCAGACCGAGGGCAGCTCACCAGGGAAAACGTAGCGGGCGTAGTTGGTGCGGGCGCTGTCAGGTAACCAGGCGAGCACCGACAGGCGTAATTCTTTTGAATGTTTGATCGCGTACAGCAGATTCTCGGTAGAGGGGTACTGGATTAGTGCAGGAGCGAGCAATGGCCGGTAGAGCAAGACCGGTCCGGTGCCCTGAGCCCTTGGGCCGATCACGAACATGTTATCGACCTCATCGGGCGTTGCGTCAGGTTCGAGACTCGGGAAGAAGGCCAGCGGGCGCATGACGATCTCATGCCCGTCCACTTGGCGGTTTTCGCTGGAAGACGCCATGACAGCGGCCACGTATCGATAGCCTCGCTCATCGATGCCGGCCTCGCCGCGGATTTTGTTTTGCAGTGCCAGCAGTGGCAGTTGCAGACGCAAATGACGGGTGTAGAGGTTTTGTCTGCGCTGTGAGTCCAGGGTGGCGTCGATCAATGTGCGCTTGATGAGTGCGGGGTAGGTCTGGCCGATGTTTACCTGACTCACCAGTCCTTCGAGGTAGGTGGGTGTCATCCATACCGGGACCGCATCAGCGTTTTTGCAATGCACGACCTTGTTGCCAAGAGGGATCGCAATCAGGTTTTCCAGTGCGAGTTCGGTGAGAGGAATTCTGGTGATATCGGTCTTGCCGGGAAGCACGAAGGTGCCCCAGACGACGGGGCTGGTGACGATGATTTCGATGTCTTCGAGTTTCAGCTTTGCCGCGTCGGGATGTTCTATGAGCATCTGACGCCAAACGGCCTGGAGGGCGAAGTCCTGGATCGACGGGATGCCATCCTGAAAGGATCTGCCGGCGTTTTCAGCTTGCAGTTGTGCCAGGTCCATCAAGTATCGGCTGTAGGAGCTCAGATCCGCTGACGAGGCCTTCGCGAGCCAGGTGGGTAGCAAGTCGTGTATTCGGCTGAAGCGCAAATACTCTTTGGCGCTCAACCCATCGAAGTCATTCGCGACACTGCTGACATGATGCCCGAGGTTGGACCCGGGGAGTGGCGTGGAGGCGTCTATCTCCCCGATTGTGTCGCTTTGAAGGGCAATCATGGTACAGGCCTGGATGTCGAAAAAATTGCCGCTCGGCTCAAACAGGCGCCATTGCAAGGCAGATACTGGCGTTTCGAGGTAGGTGAGCAATGACTCGCCCAACTGCTCCAGGGAGTCGAACGACTGGAAATCGTTGGCAATCGAATACGTGAGGATCAGTGTGCGTTGCCCGACAACGCCAATCAGCACCGCGATATCGAGGAGGCGCAGGTGTTTCGACGTCTCGCCATCCTGAATATCCAGATCGATCAGATAGGTTCTGCTCAGGTACTTGTCGTGGGGTAACCGTTCCGCCAGGTCCGGGTAATTGAAGAGGTTGCGGGCCATTGCGCACTGGTCGTCGTCCCAGCCTTTGACACCGCGAACATCCCAGATATTGCGCAGCGAGCGAGACAGTTCCTGCCAACGGGGCATTGCCGCGCTGCCGGTCTGGTTCCAGAAGTCCAGTTGCTGTTCTTGATACGCCACGAATAGCAACGGCGCGAGCTCATTGATCAGGCGTCCGATCGCATCGATTTTGACCGGGAGCTGGATCGGTGGGTCACCGTTCGGTTGCCGCGAGAGGTAATGTTCGCCATCGATATAGGTCACGGCTGTTTTGCGCAGGCTGTGCCTGACCAGCGTACCTGTGAGTGATTCAACCCGACGGATGCCGGGCACCACTTTCCCCTCGATGATTTGCCATGTCGGCGTCACGACGAAGACGAGAGCAGGATTGATGTCCAGTTGAGGGTACAGCGCTTTGAGTGCCGGCCGCAGTGCGGTTGAGGCAACCTCGCGGATTGAGGGGCCGGAGGACAGTTGCCTTAGCAAATCACTGAAGAGGGGGACCGAGGCGCCGGATACCGGCCTGGTGGTTGAACTGTCGGGCATGGCCATTTCCTTATGATGTTTTGCTGGCGATCGGGTGCACCGCCGATTGGGCAAATCGCAAGGTAGAGGGCGGGGGGGAGGGCCTGGTGGTATTTATTTAGGGCCATCAACAAAAAGACCCGCATCGTTGCGGGTCTTCGGTTTCAGTGGGGCGAGCGTTTCAGGTGCCCGACTTGATCTTGGTCCAGGCCCGGGTCCGCGCCCGTTCCGCATCGCGCGGCAACGGTTGCAGGGTGTAGAGCGTGCTCATGGCCGCTTCGGTCGGGTACAGATTCGGGTTGCTGCGGATCGCCGGGTCGACCATTTCCGTGGCGTCCTTGTTCGGGTTTGGATAACCGACAAAGTCGCTGACCGGCGCAATGACTTTCGGTTGCAACAGGTAGTTCATGAAGGTGTAGGCGTCTTCCGGGTCTTTTGCCCCTTTCGGGATCGCGAGCATGTCGAACCAGATCGGTGCGCCTTCCTTCGGCAGCCGCATGTCGACGATGACTCCGTTCTTGGCATCCTTGGCGCGGTTGGCGGCCTGGGAGAAGCTGCCGGAGTAACCGACGGCGACGCAGATATCACCGTTGGCGATGTCGGCCATGTACTTGGACGAGTGGAAGTAGGTGATGTACGGGCGAATCTTCATCAGCAGCGCTTCAGCCTTGATGTAGTCATCCGGCTTTTTGCTGTTCGGGTCCAGACCCAGGTGCTGCAGGGCCAGCGGCAGGATCTCCGACGGCGAGTCGAGCAAGGCCACGCCGCACTGCTTGAGTTTGCTGATGTTCTCTTCCTTGAAGATCAGGTCCCAGCTGTCCACCGGTGCGTTGGTACCCAGCGCGGCCTTGACCTTGTCCGGGTTGAAGCCGATCAGGATAGTGCCGTACATGTACGGCACGGCGAATTTGTTGCCCGGGTCGTTGGCTTCGATCAGCTTCATCAGCTTGGGGTCGAGGTGGTTCCAGTTCGGTAGTTTGCTGCGGTCCAGTGGCTGGAATACCCCGGCTTCGATCTGCTTGGCGAGAAACACGTTGGACGGCACCACCACGTCGTAACCGGAATTGCCGGTGAGCAGTTTGGCTTCCAGCGCTTCGTTGGTGTCGAAAATGTCGTAGACCAGTTTGACCTTGGTGTTCTCGGCCTTGAAGTCTTCCAGTGCCTTGGGGGTGATGTAGTCGAACCAGTTGTAGACCCGCAAGGTGCGCTCTTCGGCGTGTACGGCGCCGCTGAGGACCGTGGTGCATGCCACTGTGGTGAAGAGTGCTGGGACGATCAAACGCTTGAGTCGGTTCATTGTTCTAATTCCTCATTGGGCGCTTTTGAAACCTTCGAGAACGTTCACGGCATTGATGCCGATTTCTTCCACCGCGTAGCCGCCTTCCATCACGAACAGGGTCGGCTTGCCAAGGGCGCCGATGCGTTCGCCCATCGCCAGGTAATCCGGGCTGTCGAGCTTGAACTGGGAGATCGGATCGTCCTTGAAGGTGTCGACGCCCAGGGACACGACCACGATGTCGGCGCCGTAGCGTTCGATCTCTTTGCAGGCCTGTTCCAGCGCTGCGCTCCAGGTGTCCCAGCCGGAACCTGCGGGCAACGGGTAGTTGAAATTGAATCCTTCACCCGCACCTTCGCCGCGCTCGTCTTCGTAGCCGAGGAAGAATGGAAATTCAGCTTCCGGGTGGCCGTGGATCGAGGTGAACAGCACATCGCTGCGCTGATAGAAAATCGATTGGGTGCCGTTGCCGTGGTGGTAGTCGACGTCGAGGATCGCGACTTTCTGGTGGCCTTGATCGAGGAACGCCTGGGCGGCGATGGCGGCGTTGTTGAGGTAGCAATAACCGCCCATCAAGTCGCTGGCGGCGTGATGTCCCGGTGGACGGCACAGGGCAAACGCACTGCGCGCACCGCGTTGGATCGCAGCCTGGGCGGTCAGCGCGACTTGCGCCGCGCTATAGGCGGCTTGCCAGGTGCCGGCGGTGATCGGTGCGCCGCCGTCGAAGCTGTAATAGCCGAGTTGGCCGTGCAGGCTTTTCGGGATGACCGTGCGCAGGGTGCGTGCGGGCCAGGTATAGGGCAGCAAATCGCCGTCGCGTTCGAACTCGGTCCAGCGCTGCCAGGCGCCTTTGAAGAAGGTCAGGTAGTCGTCGCTGTGGATGCGCTGGATCGGCCCCAGGCCAAAATCCTGCGGCGCTTGCACCGGCCCCAGGCTGCGGGATTGAACGCGCGCCAGAACGTGGTCGGCCCGCGAGGGCATTTCGAAGCAGGGCATCAGTTGCCCGTCCATCAATTCGCAGCGTCCGTGGTGCAGGTGGTGATCGTCCGAGTAGATCGTCAGCATTTTCTTGTTCTCCGCAGGCTGATTCGGTTGAACACAGTCTTGCGGCGTGCAGCGTTTCAGAGAACGGCAGGAAAGGCCAAAAGGGGATAAATATGGCCAAAACCTGTGACCGGAATTCGCCCCTTATTGGCGCGAGTGTGCGCCAGCCAAGGGCATGGAATGCTGAGCTGTCTGCGGGATTCCGAGTGTTCTTGAGGGCGCTATCGCGAGCAGGCTCGCTCCCACAGAGGATTTGCGTTGATCACAGATCCAATGTGGGAGCGAGCCTGCTCGCGATGACGGTGGCCAGAAAACCACAGCACTCAAGGCCTGAACTGGCTCGGCGCCACGCCGCTCCAGCGTACAAACGCGTGGCGGAAACTTGCAGTCTCGCTGAAGCCCAGCGCCTCGGCGATGCGATAGATCGGCAGCTGATCTTCGTACAGCATCTGCTTGGCACGCTCGAAGCGCAGTTCGTCGAGCAATTCCTGATAGCTGCACCCCAGATCCTTCAGGTGTCGGCGCAGAGTCCGCGCCGAGCAGTTCATCTGTTCGGCCAGGCCTTCAAGGCCCGGCGCGGCGTCGAGTTGGGCGGTGAGCAGTTGGCGGATCCGCCCCAGCCACGCCTGGCGTCCAGTGAATTCGGTGTTCTGCTTGCGACAGCGTTCGGCCATGGCCTGATGGGTGATGCTGTCGGCCAGCGGCAAGGGCTGGTCAAGCCAGTGTTTGTCAAAGGCGAAGGCGTTATCGGTGCAGTCGAAGCGCAGGGGGCAATCAAAGTGCGTTGCGTAGCTGGCCTGATAATCCGGTGCCGAATGTTCGAAGCGAGCACCCAACAGCGGCAGGGGATGACCGAGCAGGTCGTCACAGATGACTTTCAGCGAGACCAGGCAGAACTCGGCGTTGAACACCGCCAGTGCCGGATTTTCCCGGTAGTCGGCGGCGGCGAACCAGATTCGCTCGCCATCGTCCTCAAGGCTTAGCTCGAAAAGTGTTCCCAGCAGCGCCGGATAACGCAGCGCCAGACGCAAAGCGTCACCGAAGGTGGCACTGGTGAGCAGGGCATAACCGAGTATGCCGTAGGACGAAACATGCATCCGCCGGCCCAGTTCCAGGCCGATGTCACGCTTGAGCGCGACCGCGTTGGCGCAAACCTGCATTTCCTGGTTGGTGGTGATTCGCGTGTCGGCGCGGCTCAGATCCGCGGCGCTGATGCCGCTGCCGGCCAGCAGCGCCTCACTTGAAAGCCCATCGGCCTTGAAGGCGTTGAGCACCAGGGAAACGGCATTAAGGGTCGTGAGGTGGGAGTGGAGCATGGGCGATTCCGGCCTTTGGGTAGCTGGAAAAGAGCAAGTTATATGCCGAGCCACGAACCTTGTGGGAGCGAGCCTGCTCGCGATGACGGTGTATCAGTCAACATCAGTGTTGAATGGTTGACCGCTATCGCGAGCAGGCTCGCTCCCACAGGTTTTGTGTGGTGTCAGATCAGTTCGCCGCAAAGGTCGAGTTCTACCAGCCGCCGAACCTCAGCGGTATCCAGATCTGCACCCAACAGCGCGTGCAATTTGCCAAGCGCCGCTTCACGGGTCATGCCGCCGCCGGACAACACGCCCACGCCGCGCAAACGACTGCCGGCCTCGTAGACATCCAGCTCAACCCCGCCTTCATGGCACTGGGTGATCGCGACCACCACGATCCCCTGATCCCGCGCACGCGCGAGACTGGCGAGGAACTCAGGGTTATCGCTCGGGCCGGTGCCGCTGCCGAAGCATTCCAGCACCAGACCCTGGATGCCGCTATTCAGCACACCATCGAGCTGCTGCGCGCCGATTCCGGGAAACAGTGGCAGCACACCGACCTTGGCCAGTTGCTTGCTCTGACGGTACTCAAGCGCTGCTGGCAGAACAGGTGCCTTGACGCCTCCGCCCTGGCGTTTCAAACGAGCAAACGGGTGCCGGCCGAAGCTGCGAATCTTCGCGCAACGGGTCGGGTCCAGCAGCTCGCCGTGGAAGTACAACTGCACGCCCGGTGCCAGGCCTTGGCCGAGGGCGACAAGCGCACCGCCGAGGTTTTCCCAGGCATCGCTGTCAGGCACACCGGCCGGCAGCATGGAGCCGGTGAACAGCACCCGTGCGGGCAGGCCGAGCAATTGGAAACTCATGGCGGCGGCGCTGTAGGCCAGGGTGTCGGTGCCGTGCAGGATCAGCACGCTGTCGCAGCCGTCGACGTCGACCGCTTCGATGACCGCGTCGCGCAGGCGCTGCCAGTAGGCCGGGGTCATGTTGGCGCTGTCGATCAGCGGGGTCATTTCTCGGAAGCGCCAGTTCGGCACCACCAGATCAGGCTGGCTATGCAGGTAGTCACGCATCCGGGCTTCGAAGCCGGACGCCGGGGCCAGACCGTTGGCGCTGGCTTGCATGCCAATGGTGCCACCGGTGTAGAGCACCATGACGTGCTGCGCAGCAGGGTAGGAATTGGAAATCATCAGGTGGTCTCCGCAAGAGATGACTGTGGGAGCGAGCCTGCTCGCGATAGCGGGATGTCAGACACCACTATGTCGACTGTCAGGCCGATAACGCGTGCTGGCTCGCTCCCACAGGTAGTTCACTTTAGCTGACGGGCGCAGGGTATGCGCCCGTCGTTTACCGATCAGCGTTGCGCTGCGGTCACGCCTTGCGGCTCGGCTTCGGCTTTCGGAGCGGCGGCTGGCGGGTTGGCTGGCCAGGCTTTGAGGTCCAGGTCCAGGTCCGGGAATTTGCTCGAATCGAACACTGGGGTCTTGATCCCGGCGCGGCGTTGAGCGTCGTAGTCATTCAGGATGCGCATGCCAACGTTGAACAGCAGGAACAAGGCGATCAGGTTCACAAACGCGAGCATGGTCATGGTGATGTCGGCGAAGGCGAACACGGTGCTCAGGTTTTCGATCGCACCCCAGAAGATCAACGCCAGTACCAATGCGCGGTAGCCGATCAGCACCTTGCGGTTTTCACCGACCAGGAAGCGCAGGTTGCTCTCGCCCAGGTAGTAGTTGTAGAGGATCGAGGTGAACACGAACAACGCCAGCGCGACGCTGATGAACATCCGGCCCCAATCACCGACTACGGCGGCCAGGGAGTTCTGGGTCAGGGCAATGCCGTCGCCTTCGAAGCCTGGTGTGTAGAAGCCCGACAGCAAGATCAGCAATGCAGTGCAGGTGCAGATCACGAAGGTGTCGAGGAACACGCTGAACGCCTGAACCACGCCTTGTGCGACCGGGTGCTCGACCGAAGCCACGGCTGCGACGTTAGGCGCACTGCCCAGGCCGGCTTCGTTGGCGAACACGCCGCGCTTCACGCCCATGACGATGGCGCTGCCGATCAGGCCACCGAAGGCCTGGTCCAGACCGAATGCGCTCTTGACGATGGTCATCAGCATGCCCGGCACATGGTCGAATTGCAGCACGATCACGTAGATGGTCACGCCGATGTAGACCAGGGTCTTCACCGGTACCAGCAGGTCGGCCACTTTGGCGATCCGCTTGATCCCGCCGATAAACACCAGGCCCAACAGCACCGCCAGGCCCAGGCCGGTGTAGGTGGTGTTCAGGCCGAAGGCGTTATTGAGCGAGTGGGTCACGGCATGGGATTGCAGGCCGTTGAAGGCGAACCCGAAGGTCACCAGCAACAGGAATGCCATGATCATGCCCAACCAGCGCTTCTGCAGGCCGTGCTGGATGTAGTAGGACGGGCCGCCGCGGTACTGACCTTCGGAGTCGCAGCGCTTATAGAGCTGGCCGAGGGAGCATTCGAAGAAGCTGCTGGACATGCCGACCAGTGCGGTCACCCACATCCAGAACACTGCGCCTGGGCCACCGAGGGTCACGGCGATGCCGACACCCGCGATATTGCCTGCGCCGACGCGGCCGGCGAGGCTGAGCATCAGGGCCTGGAACGAGCTGAGTTGCTCGCTGCTGCTGCGCAGGCTCTCTTTGAAGACCGAGAACATGTGTAGGAAGTGACGCAATTGGACGAAACGCGAGCGGATCGTGAAGTAGCTACCGAGCCCGACAATGAGCACGATCAGTACTTTCCCTGAGAGGAAGTCGTTGATGACTTCGAGCATGGAGTATTCCTCGCTGTTTTTTGTGTAGGCGATTGTTGGCGGTTCGAAACATCGCGTTACACCGGTCTGTGCACGGCACAACGGATGGGGCGATGTTCGTCCCGGATGCAAATCGCGGGTTTGTTATTAGTTCGGGTTCCGCATGGGTTATGGCCTCGTTACCGACGACCGCTCACGCGAAGAGGGGCGGCACTATACCGATCAGTGCGGCGTCCGTCTGCACGGTTGTGGTGCAAGCGACGAAACGAAGCTTTGAAACACCTGACTTTTTCGAGTCAGGCTCATGTAGGAGCGAGCTTGCTCGCGATGCAGACACCGCGGTTTATCAGAGGCTCCGCGTTATCGCTCATCGCGATCAGGCTCGCTTCCACAGAAGTCTTTTTCCTGCAAAAGAGTTAAAAAAAAGGGCCTGGAGAATGAACTCCAGGCCCTCAAAAGGTGAGAGGTGTCTAGTCCCTCGACCTGGTGAGCAGTCACTACAGCGTTAGGCTTTCAGTGGTACCAGACGCGGAGCAATCATGTTTTCCGGGCGCAGGATGTCGGCGAGCATCGCGTCGTCGAGCAGGCCTTCTTCGCGCACCAGTTCCAGCACGCCGCGGCCGCTTTCAAGAGCAACACGGGCGATGCGGGTGGCGTTTTCATAGCCGATGTACGGGTTCAGCGCGGTGACCAGACCGATCGAGTGTTCAACCAGTTCACGGCAGCGGGCTTCGTTGGCGGTGATGCCGACGATGCAGTGCTCGCGCAGCATGTCCATGGCGCGTTGCAGCAGGCGGATCGAGTCGAAGATCTTGAAGGCGATCAACGGCTCCATCACGTTCAGTTGCAGCTGGCCGCCTTCGGCCGCGATGGTCAGTGCCAGGTCGTTACCGATGATCTGGAAGGCCACCTGGTTAACGGCTTCCGGAATAACCGGGTTGACCTTGCCTGGCATGATCGAGCTGCCTGGCTGACGCGCTGGCAGGTTGATTTCGTTGATGCCGGTGCGTGGGCCGCTGGACAGCAGGCGCAAGTCGTTGCAGATCTTCGACAGCTTGACCGCGGTACGCTTGAGCATGCCGGAGAACAGCACGAAGGCGCCCATGTCGGAAGTCGCTTCGATCAGGTCGGCGGCCGGTACCAGCGGTTGACCGCTGATCAGTGCCAGGCGCTGAACAGCCAGGTGCTGGTAGCGCGGGTCGGCGTTGATGCCGGTACCAATCGCGGTGCCGCCCAGGTTCACTTCGGTCAGCAGTTCCGGTGCCAGTGTCTTCAGGCGTGCCAGGTCTTCGCTCAGGGTGGTGGCGAAGGCGCGGAATTCCTGGCCAAGGGTCATCGGCACGGCGTCTTGCAGCTGGGTACGACCCATCTTCAGGACGTGGCTGAATTCTTCACCTTTGGCAGCGAACGACTGGATCAGGCTGTCGAGGCTGGCGAGCAGGGCGTCGTGACCCAACAGCAGGCCCAGACGGATGGCCGTCGGGTAGGCGTCGTTGGTCGACTGCGCCATGTTCACGTCGTTGTTCGGGTGCAGGTATTGGTATTCGCCCTTGCTGTGGCCCATGGCCTCCAGCGCGATGTTGGCGATGACTTCGTTGGCATTCATGTTGGTTGAAGTGCCCGCGCCGCCTTGAATCATGTCCACCACGAATTCTTCGTGGAAATCGCCGCGGATCAGACGGGCACACGCTTCGCTGATGGCCGCGTGCTTGACTTCGCTCAGGTGACCCAGCTCGCGGTTGGCGTCAGCAGCAGCCTGCTTGACCATTGCCAGACCCACAACCAGCTTCGGGTAATGCGAAATCGGAACGCCGGAGAGACGGAAGTTGTTCACCGCTCGCAGGGTCTGGATACCGTAATACGCTTGAGCTGGTACTTCGAGTACGCCAAGCAGGTCTTTTTCTGTGCGGAAAGATGCAGCGGAAGACATGATAGAAATCATCTCGATATGGACCCGGTCTGTGCCGGAACGCTGCGAATGCTAGGCTTGTGGAAAATTTTGGGCCAATGCTGTTAAGCACTGCCCTATGCACATTCGGCATAATGCCCGTGTGACGCCGTGTGTACGGCGAGCGTGTGACCTAAATTGGTGCGTGTCCGGGAGGACGTGATGAATCTGGAAAGCAAATGGCTTGAGGACTTTAGTGCCTTGGCCGCCACCCGCAGCTTTTCGCAGGCCGCCGAACGGCGCTTTGTGACTCAGCCGGCATTCAGCCGGCGGATCCGCAGCCTGGAAGCCGCGCTGGGGCTGACCCTGGTCAATCGCTCGCGCACACCCATCGAGCTGACGGCGGCGGGCCAGTTGTTTCTGGTCACGGCGCGTACGGTGGTCGAACAGCTCGGCGAAGTGCTGCGGCATTTGCATCACCTCGAAGGCGGGCAGGGCGAAGTGATGCAAGTCGCTGCTGCTCACTCCCTGGCCCTGGGTTTCTTTCCGCGCTGGATCGCGCAGTTGCGCAATGAAGGCCTGAACATTGCCACGCGGCTGGTGGCAACCAACGTTGGCGACGCCGTGCACGCGTTGCGCGAAGGCGGCTGCGACCTGATGCTGGCGTTTTACGACCCGGATGCGGCCATGCAAATGGACCCGGAGATTTTTCCGTCACTGCACTTGGGCGACACCGAAATGCTCCCGGTTTGTGCGGCCGATGCGGATGGCAAACCGCTGTTTGACCTTGAAGGCGAGTCCAGCGTGCCACTGCTGGCCTACAGCGCCGGGGCTTTTCTCGGGCGTTCGGTGAACATGCTGCTGCGCCAGCGCGCGCTGCGTTTCACCACCATTTATGAAACCGCCATGGCCGACAGCCTGAAAAGCATGGCGCTGGAAGGGCTGGGCATCGCCTGGGTGCCGCAGCTCAGCGTGCGTGCCGAACTGGCGCGCGGCGAGCTGGTGGTCTGCGGTGGCCCGCAATGGCACGTGCCACTGGAAATTCGTTTGTACCGCTGTGCGCTGGTGCGCAAGGCCAACGTACGGTTATTGTGGCGCAAGCTGGAAGGCAGCGCAGCGCAGGGTACGCCTGGCTCTGGAGCACAATGAAGAACCCTGTGGGAGCGAGCCTGCTCGCGATGACGGACTAACATTCAACATCAATATTGAATGTCCTGACGCTATCGCGAGCAGGCTCGCTCCCACAAGGGATTCGTGTTGTATTGGATTGACCTTCAAGTCAATAAAACCGGTGCTTTGCGCCGTATGACAGATGGTCGCGCGGGGGGCTGTTTATCTGCTTCATTGAGGTATACTGCGCGGCCTTCGGCCGGTTCGTCTGGCCATAATTCGTACAACAAGCCACGCATTTGCGTGGCTTGTTGTTTTTTGACGCGCCTGCGGGCGCCCAGAGAGAAGAGGCACGACGATGAGCGCACTGGTTGGCGTGATCATGGGCTCCAAGTCCGATTGGTCCACCCTTAGCCACACCGCCGATATGCTGGAAAAGCTCGGCATCCCTTACGAGGTGAAAGTGGTCTCTGCCCACCGCACCCCGGACCTGCTGTTCCAGTACGCCGAAGAGGCCGAGGCCCGTGGCATCGAGGTGATTATCGCCGGTGCCGGCGGCGCGGCCCACTTGCCCGGCATGTGTGCGGCCAAGACCCACCTGCCGGTGCTGGGCGTACCGGTGCAGTCGTCGATGCTTTCGGGCGTCGATTCGCTGCTGTCGATCGTGCAGATGCCTGCGGGCATCCCGGTCGCTACCCTGGCCATCGGCAAGGCCGGCGCGATCAACGCAGCCCTGCTTTCGGCAAGTATCCTAGGCGCCAAGCACCCGCAATTCCACGCGGTGCTGAAAACCTTCCGTGCTGAGCAGACAGACAGCGTCCTGGACAATCCAGACCCACGCATCGCCTGAGGTTGTTGACGATGAAGATCGGTGTAATCGGTGGCGGCCAGTTGGGTCGCATGTTAGCCCTGGCAGGTACGCCGCTGGGAATGAACTTCGCTTTTCTGGACCCCGCGCCGGATGCCTGTGCAGCGGCGCTGGGTGAACATCTGCGGGCCGATTACGGTGATCAGGATCACCTGCGTCAGTTGGCCGATGAAGTCGACCTGGTGACCTTCGAGTTCGAAAGCGTCCCTGCCGAAACCGTGGCCTTCCTGTCGCAATTCGTCCCGGTTTACCCGAGTGCCGAAGCGCTGCGAATTGCCCGTGATCGCTGGTTCGAAAAGAGCCTGTTCAAGGACCTGGGCATTCCGACGCCGGCCTTCGCCGATATCCACTCGCAAGCCGACCTGGAGGCTGCGGTAGCCACCATCGGCCTGCCTGCCGTGCTGAAAACCCGCACCCTGGGTTACGACGGCAAGGGCCAGAAAGTCCTGCGTACGCCGGCCGATGTGGTCGGTACCTTCGCCGAGCTGGGCAGCGTGGCCTGCTTGCTGGAAGGCTTCGTGCCGTTCACCGGTGAAGTTTCGTTGATCGCCGTGCGCGCTCGCGATGGTGAAACGAAGTTCTACCCGCTGGTCCACAACACCCACGACAGCGGCATTCTCAAGTTGTCCGTGGCCAGCACCGACCACCCGTTGCAAGCCCTGGCCGAGGATTACTCCAGCCGCGTGCTCAAGCAGCTGGATTACGTCGGCGTGATGGCATTCGAGTTCTTTGAAGTCGACGGTGGCCTCAAGGCCAACGAAATCGCCCCGCGCGTACACAACTCTGGCCACTGGACTACTGAAGGCGCCGAGTGCAGCCAGTTCGAAAACCACCTGCGCGCCGTTGCCGGCCTGCCGCTGGGTTCGACCGCCAAGGTCGGCGAGAGCGCGATGCTCAACTTCATCGGTGTGGTACCGCCGGTGGAGAAGGTCATCGCTATCGCCGATTGCCATCTGCACCACTACGGCAAGG
The DNA here is from genome assembly GCF_056396945.1 of Pseudomonas sp. 05N432. NCBI lineage: Bacteria > Pseudomonadati > Pseudomonadota > Gammaproteobacteria > Pseudomonadales > Pseudomonadaceae > Pseudomonas > Pseudomonas sp. 05N432. The sequence continues at coordinate 222,813 of NZ_JBFTMM010000004.1, forward strand.
CATTCAAGGTCGGTCGCAAGGTCGGTCACGCCAACCTGCGTTGCGCCGACAAAGCCACGCTGGAGCAGCAGATCCTCAAGGTCGAAGCGCTGATCGCCGAATAGTTTCATCTGGCAACGACGGAACCTTCGGTCGCCGTCGTTCTCTGATGGCAGGATGCCAAAGCCTGACTAGGCTTCGGCATACCTACATCATTCAGAGGGAAACGCCATGCACATAATTGGAACCATCTTCATCGGATTGATCGTTGGCCTGCTGGCTCGTTTCCTGAAGCCAGGTGACGACAGCATGGGCTGGATCATGACCATCCTGCTCGGCATCGGCGGTTCGCTGGCGGCCACGTACGGCGGCCAGGCGCTGGGTATCTATCAGGCTGGCCAAGGCGCGGGTTTCATCGGTGCACTGGTGGGCGCGATTGTTTTGCTGGTGATCTACGGTTTGATCAAGAAGAACACCTGATTCAAGCGACAAAGCCCTCTCTGCCGCACGGGCAGAGAGGGCTAGAATGCTCGACGATTTACTGACTCCCCTTTTGCCGAGCACATTTCATGCGCCGTCTTCTGCTGACTCTCCTATTGCTGGGCACTGGCCTGGCTCATGCCGGTGAACTGCCGGAAACCGACTGGCTCGAACTGATGCCCAAGTCGGATCAGAAAGCCCTTGAGGCCATGCCTGAAATCGACCACAACTCGCCCGAAGCCAATGGCACCTTTACCGACAAGGGTGGCTTGAAGCAGAGCAAGGGGTTGCCGGCGGTGATGTATTCGACCAAAACCGTGGCGTCGATGAACGACAAGAACATCCGCATCGGCGGGTATCCCGTGCCGTTGGAAACCGATGCCAAGGGTCGCAGCACGCTGTTCTTCCTGGTGCCGTACCCGGGCGCCTGCATCCACGTGCCGCCACCGCCGCCTAACCAATTGGTGCTGGTACGCTATCCGAAGGGTTTGAAGCTGGACGATATCTACACACCGCTGTGGGTCACCGGCACGCTGAAGATCGAGAAGGTCAACAATGACCTGGCCGATGCAGCCTATGCACTGGATGCGGCGAAAGTACGGGTGGTCAAAGAGTCGGATCTGTAAACGCACCCTTAAGTCTTGTGCAATCCAATGTGGGAGCGAGCCTGCTCGCGATGGCGGTGTAACAGTCAACATAGATGTTGAATGTTATGGCCTCATCGCGAGCAAGCCCGCTCCCACATTGGTTTTGTGGTGTCAGAGGGTTTTGCTGGCGATGCTCACACCCAGCGTATGACTCGCCCCTGGTGCCAGGGTCACCACGTCATCCATCACATTCGCCGTTTCGATGCACAGCATGCGCTGCCAGCCGTCGTCGGCCATGTCACTGAATTGCGCCGCCCGTGCGATCCACGGGTTCCAGATCACCGCCGAGCGCGAGCCGCTGCTGGTCAGCTCGATGCGCCGCTCCCAGGCAGGATCGACGATGCTCAATTGCGCTGGTGTATTCAGGTAGATCCGGTCGGTCTCCCCGGCAAAACGCAGGTCGCCGGTTTGAGTGACGGTTTTCCAGTTATCCAGGGTTTCGATGTAGCTCAGCCCGTCCAGGCCTTCGACGTGCACATTGCGTACATCGCTGACGGCGTAGTAGCTGTGCAGCGCCTGGCTGATGGTGACGGGCGTACTGCCCTGGTTTTGGCTGGTCAGGTTGATATGCAGTTGCTCATCCAGGCGAATGCTCAGTTTCAGATCCACCGCATACGGCCAACCCGGCAAGCCGCCTTCGAGGTAGGGCAGGGCGAACTCGACCTTCAGGCTTTCGCCTTCGGCTTCAATCGCACCCAGCTCCCAGTCCATCGCCCGTACTAAACCGTGGGCGGTCGGCGGTTCGTTGCTGACGCGCATTGCCTGAACGCTCGGCGGATTGCGGTCCAGGTTGCCAAACCATGGCCAGCACACCGGAACACCGGCGCGGATGCTTTTGCCGGTTTTGAACACCGCCTCATCGTTGAGCCAGATCAACGGCGGTTGCCCGGCCAGTTGATAACTGAGGATGTGCGCGCCTTGCTGGGCCACCAGCAATTCGGCCTGACCGTGGCGGATGCGCCAGCAGTTCAGTTCATCCAGTTTCACGGCTTCAACGTTGGGAGTCGGCATGTTGCACATCTCGTTCAGGATCAATGACGTCAATGGACCGTAAAACGGCCGCCGGGTTTAACGCTCGCCCGGTTTAACGAGCTCTGGGCGGAACCGAGCGGGTGCGGCCGCTGCCATCGATGGCGACGAACACAAACACCGCCTCAGTGACTTTACGCCATTCACTGGACAGTGGATCGTCGCTCCAGACCTCGACCATCATCTTGATCGAGCTGCGGCCGATTTCCGTTGCCTGAGTATAGAAGGACAGCTGCGCGCCCACGGCGACCGGCACCAGGAAGGCCATGCGATCGATCGCCACGGTAGCGACGCGTCCGCCCGCGACCTTGCTGGCCATCGCCGTACCGGCCAAATCCATCTGAGACACCAGCCAGCCGCCGAAAATATCGCCAAAGCCGTTGGTTTCGCGGGGAAGCGCGGTGATTTGCAGGGCCAGATCGCCTTGCGGAATAGGATCTTCTTGTTCGAGCTCTATCATGCCGGGGGTGCCTCTGAGCCGTGACTCTTGGAATATGTAGCGGGTGAATAGCCGTCTTGGGAAAAACGATTCAGCCCCGAACATACTACGTTCGTCACGTTTTCCATAAGGCGCGCTAAAGGGAAACTCTGCGAAACCGGCTGACAAAGGCCAACGACGTTTTCGCACAGCAACCCCTTACAAAGTGTTGCACGGTTGTGAGTATATCGGTCGGTAGACTTCGAGACGACCATCGGGTTCTCATTTTGACTGCCAAATACGCGCTTTCCTGTGCTTTTTCGAACAATTTGCTATCGTGCCGAACCTGCCCAAGCCCCTGCCAGCGTTGTTGGGGTTGCGGATCTGACTACAAGAGAAGCCCTTGCCATGACCACAGCGCCATCGAGCATCGCGACACCCGCGCAACCTGCGCGCCCCTTGACCGGTAACGACTACAAGACACTGTCGCTTTCCGCCTTGGGCGGCGCGCTGGAGTTTTACGACTTCATCATCTTCGTGTTCTTCGCCACGGTCGTCGGCAAGTTGTTCTTCCCGGCGGATATGCCCGAGTGGCTGCGGCTGATGCAGACCTTCGGCATCTTTGCCGCCGGTTACCTGGCGCGGCCACTGGGCGGCATCGTCATGGCGCACTTCGGCGACCTGCTGGGGCGCAAGAAAATGTTCACCCTGAGCATTTTCATGATGGCCGTACCGACGCTGATCATGGGCTTGCTGCCGACGTACGCGCAGATCGGCCTGTGGGCGCCGATCCTGTTGCTGCTGATGCGGGTGATCCAGGGCGCGGCGATTGGCGGTGAAGTGCCGGGGGCCTGGGTCTTCGTTTCCGAACACGTGCCACAGCGGCATATCGGCTACGCCTGCGGCACGCTGACGTGCGGCCTGACTGCCGGCATCCTGCTCGGCTCGCTGGTTGCCACTGCCATCAACAGCCTCTACACCTCTGAACAAGTGGCTGATTACGCCTGGCGGATCCCGTTCCTGCTCGGCGGTGTGTTTGGCCTGTTCTCGGTCTACCTGCGCCGCTGGCTGCACGAAACCCCGGTGTTCGCCGAGCTTCAACTGCGCAAGGCGCTGGCCGAAGAGGTGCCGCTGCGTGCCGTACTGCGTGACCATCGCGGCGCCATCGCCATCTCGATGCTGCTGACCTGGCTGCTGTCGGCCGGGATCATCGTGGTCATTCTGATGACCCCGACGGTGCTGCAAACCATTTATCACTTCTCGGCCACGACTGCGCTGCAAGCCAATAGCGTGGCTATCGTGTGCCTGAGCCTGGGCTGTGTGATCTCCGGCGCGCTGGCGGATCGCTTCGGTGCTGGCCGGGTGTTCGTGTTTGGCAGCGCAGCGCTGCTGGCGACGTCCTGGACTTTCTACCACAGCCTGTTCAATCACCCCGACTGGCTGTTCCCGCTGTACGCGCTGACCGGCTTGTTCGTCGGCACTATCGGTGCGGTGCCGTTCGTGATGGTCAAGGCATTCCCGGCCGTGGTGCGCTTCAGCGGTTTGTCGTTCTCCTACAACCTGGCCTACGCGATCTTCGGCGGCCTGACCCCGATGGTCGTCACCCTGCTGCTCAAGGAAAGCCCGATGGGGCCTGCCTACTATGTGGCGATCATCTGCAGCATCGGCATCCTGGTGGGTGGCTATCTCTGGAAGAACAGCCGCTAGGCCGACTTCTTCATCGACTGCACTGGCCTCATCGCGAGCAGGCTCGCTCCCACAGGGGATCACAGAACCAATGTGGGAGCGAGCCTGCTCGCGATAGGGGCGACGCGAATCATCCTGTAAAAAGTCGAATGCTGGCCTTTCATCTAATTGTCATATTCAGGTCATAGAGTGTTCATACGGCCTGCCGATACTTGGCCCCGACTTAACACACCCTATTTGCTAGGAGTAAGGCATGAAACTGAAGCGTTTGATGGCGGCAATGACGTTTGTCGCTGCTGGCGTTGCAACTGCCAACGCGGTAGCCGCTGGTGTAGACCCAGCCATCCCGGCTTATACCAAAGCCACTGGTGTTTCGGGCAACCTGTCCAGCGTCGGTTCCGATACCCTGGCTAACCTCATGACCCTGTGGGCTGAGAACTACAAAAAAGAATACCCGAACGTAAACATCCAGATTCAGGCCGCTGGCTCCGCCACCGCGCCACCTGCGTTGACTGAAGGCACCTCCAACCTGGGCCCGATGAGCCGCAAGATGAAGGACACCGAACTGGCGGCCTTCGAGCAGAAGTACGGCTACAAGCCAACCGCTATCCCGGTTGCCGTGGATGCCCTGGCCGTGTTCGTGCACAAGGACAACCCGATCCAGCACCTGACCATGGAACAAGTCGACGCGATCTTCTCCTCGACTCGTCTGTGCGGCGCTAAAGCAGAAGTCAAAACCTGGGGCGACCTGGGCGTGACCGGCGACCTGGCCAACAAGCCGGTTCAACTGTTCGGCCGTAACTCGGTATCCGGCACGTATGGCTACTTCAAAGAAGAAGCCCTGTGCAAAGGCGACTACAAGCCAAACGTCAACGAACAACCAGGCTCGGCTTCGGTCGTGCAATCGATCAGCTCTTCGCTGAACGGTATCGGTTATTCGGGCATCGGCTACAAAACCGCTAGCGTGAAGACTGTGGCTCTGGCCAAGAAAGGCAGCACTGACTACATCGCAGACAGCGAAGAAAACGCCCTGAACGGCAAATACCCGCTGTCGCGTTTCCTCTACGTTTACGTCAACAAAGCCCCGAACAAGCCTCTGGCCCCGCTGGAAGCCGAGTTCGTGAAACTGGTTCTGTCCAAACAGGGCCAGGAAGTTGTTGTGAAAGACGGCTACATCCCACTGCCAGCCAAAGTTGCCGCCAAGGCACTGGCTGACCTGGGTCTGCAAGAAGGCGGCGCTGAAGTCGCAAAAAAGTAAAACCCTGAGTCCGGGGTAATCCCGGACTCCAGTGTGGGAGCGAGCCTGCTCGCGATGACGGACTGACATTCAACACCTCTGTTGACCGTTGCATCGCTACCGCGAGCAGGCTCGCTCCCACACCTCTAATTTTCCAGTCCGCTGCCAGTTCACACGGGCGGCGGATTTGTTGCGTCACTGCATTGTCATCTTTCTGTCATACAGGATCGCTAGGGTGTGCGCATGAATGATCTGGCCAATTCCCCAATGACTACCAATCCCCCCAAGCGAATTGACTTCAATACGCCTGAGCTCCAACGCAAGCGCCGCATTCGCGCGCTCAAAGATCGCCTGACCCGCTGGTATGTCCTCGTTGGCGGCCTTGCCGTACTCGGCGCGATCACGCTGATCTTCTTCTTCCTTGGCTACGTCGTTGCGCCACTGTTTCAGGGCGCCAACCTGACCGCTAAAGACGCGATCACCCCGGCCTGGATGCAAGACGCCGGCAAACCGCTGATGATCTCCCTCGAAGAACAGAACCAGGTCGCCATGCGGGTTTCCGACAAGGGCCAGGCGCTGTTTTTCGATGTCGACAGTGGCGCCGAGCTAAGCCGCATTAACCTGCCGATTCCGGCCGGCACCAGCGTAACCGCCATTGGCAAAGACCAGCCCGGTCATCCGCTGGTCGTCGTGGGTTTGTCCAACGGTCAGGCGCTGGTGTTCCGCCACACCTATAAAGTCAGTTACCCGGAAGGCAAGAAAACCATCTCGCCGGCCATCGAATTCCCGTATGGCGAAACGCCGATCGCACTGAACGAGCAGGGCGGTGCCCTGGAACACGTCAGCCTCAATGCGACCGATTCGACCCTGCTGCTCGCTGGCTCTACCGGTTCGCAATTGCATGTGCTGTCGCTGAGCAGCGAAGAAAACATGATGACCGGTGAGGTCACCAACGAGCAGAAGCGCATTGAACTGCCGCAAATGACCGAGCCGGTGAAGAACATCTTCGTCGACCCGCGTCAGCAATGGTTGTACGTGGTCAACGGTCGTGCCCAGGCCGACGTCTTCAGCCTGAGCGACAAGAGCCTCAACGGTCGCTACAAACTGCTGGATGACGGCGAAGCGCAAGTGACCGCCAGTACTCAACTGGTGGGCGGCATCTCGCTGATCATCGGCGACTCCAAGGGTGGTCTGGCCCAGTGGTTCATGGCTCGCGATACCGATGGCGAGCAACGACTGAAACAGATCCGCACCTTCCAGATGGGCACCACGCCGATCGTTGAAATCACCGCCGAAGAACGTCGCAAAGGCTTCGTCGCCCTCGACACGGCCGGTAAGCTCGGGGTGTTCCACAGCACTGCACACCGCACCTTGCTGGTGAACCAGGTGGTGGATGGCACGGGCCTCTTCGGTCTGTCGCCGCGTGCCAACCGCATCATTGTGGAGCAGGGCGGCAAGCTGCAACCGCTGCTGCTCGACAACCCGCACCCGGAAGTCTCGTGGAGCGCGTTGTGGAGCAAGGTCTGGTACGAAAACTACGACGAGCCTAAATACGTCTGGCAATCGACCGCGGCCAACACCGACTTCGAACCCAAGATGAGCCTTTCGCCACTGACCTTCGGTACGCTGAAAGCCGCGTTCTACGCGATGCTGCTGGCCGCACCGCTGGCGGTCGCTGCGGCGATCTACACCGCGTACTTCATGGCGCCGGGCATGCGTCGCAAAGTGAAACCAGTCATCGAATTGATGGAAGCGATGCCGACGGTGATCCTCGGCTTCTTCGCCGGCCTGTTCCTCGCACCTTACGTGGAAGGGCACCTGCCGGGCATTTTCAGCCTGTTGATGCTCTTGCCGATCGGCATTCTGGTAGCCGGCTTCATCTTCAGTCGCCTGCCCGAGTCGATTCGCCTGAAAGTGCCGGACGGCTGGGAAAGCGCGATCCTGATCCCGGTGATTCTGTTTGTGGGCTGGTTGTCGCTGTACATGAGCCCGTACATGGAAGCCTGGTTCTTCGGCGGCGACATGCGCATGTGGATCTCCCACGACCTGGGCATCACCTACGACCAGCGCAACGCACTGGTGGTTGGTCTGGCCATGGGTTTTGCGGTGATCCCGAACATCTATTCGATCGCCGAAGACGCCGTGTTCAGCGTACCGCGCGGCCTGACGCTGGGCTCCCTGGCCCTCGGCGCCACGCCATGGCAGACCATGACCCGCGTGGTGATCCTGACCGCCAGCCCGGGCATTTTCTCGGCACTGATGATCGGCATGGGCCGTGCGGTCGGGGAAACCATGATCGTGCTGATGGCCACCGGTAACACCCCGGTCATGGAAATGAACCTGTTCGAAGGTCTGCGCACCTTGGCCGCCAACGTGGCGGTGGAAATGCCCGAATCGGAAGTCGGCGGCAGCCACTACCGCGTGTTGTTCCTGTCGGCGCTGGTGCTGCTGTTGTTCACCTTCATCATGAACACCCTCGCGGAGCTGATCCGTCAGCGTCTGCGCAAGAAATACTCGTCGCTTTAAGAAAGGTAGAAGTCTGTGAAACAGAACTCCCTGAAAGGATGGTTCAAGAGCGGCGCCCCCGGCGTCTGGATCAGCGGTGGCGCGGTGTCCATCGCGGTCATCATGACCATTGGTTTGCTGGCGGTGATTGCCGTGCGCGGTCTGGGCCACTTCTGGCCGGCAGATCTGATGCACGCCAGTTACAACGTGCCGGGCCAGGCCAACCATGTCGTCATCGGCGAAGTGGTGCAGAAGGAAGAAGTACCGCGTGAGCGTCTGAAAACCGCGGGTTTGCCAGTGCCGGATCAAGGCCCGGAATTCATGACCCGCGAGCTGATCAAGGTCGGTAACCGTGATATCAACGGCAACGACTTCACCTGGATCGTCGGCGAGTGGCTGACCGACCAGAGTACGCCGCGCGAGCTGATGACCATCGAGCGCCGTGAGTGGGGCAATTTCTACGGCTACCTGCTCAACGTCAAACAGGACGGCAAGGTCATCGCTGAAGGCGAAGCGGCCTGGCCGGAGCTGCAAGCGCGGGTGGACCGCGTCAACAAGCTCGCGGCACAACTCAAAAGCCTCGAAAAAACCGACATCGGCGCGATCAACGCAGGCCTTGAGCGCATTCGTCTACATGGCCGCAAGCTGGAGCTTGAAGGCAAGCTCGATCCGACCGCGCAAGCCGACATGGACACTGAGCGCGCTGAGCTGAACGCTCGTTATAAAGACGTCGAGGCACGCCTGAGCGACCTGCACACGCAGTTCAACCGCGACAGCCTGACCGCTCGCGATGCCAACGGCAAAGAAGTCGAAATCGGCATCGGCAAAGTGGTTCATGCCTACCAGCCGAACGCCATGAGCTACCTGACCAAGCTGGGTTTCTACTTCAACAAGGTCTGGGAGTTCCTCAGCGACGACCCGCGTGAAGCCAACACCGAAGGCGGGATCTTCCCGGCGATCTTCGGCACCGTGATGATGACCCTGATCATGGCGATGATCGTCACCCCGTTCGGCGTACTGGCAGCGGTCTACCTGCGTGAATATGCACGCCAGGGGCCGATGACCCGGTTGATCCGCATTGCGGTGAACAACCTGGCGGGCGTTCCGGCGATCGTTTACGGCGTGTTCGGTCTGGGCTTCTTCGTTTACGTACTTGGCGGCTCGGTGGACCGTTTGTTCTTCCCTGAAGCCTTGCCGGCGCCGACGTTCGGTACGCCGGGCCTGCTCTGGGCCTCGCTGACCCTGGCGCTGCTGGCGGTGCCGGTGGTGATCGTGGCCACTGAAGAAGGCCTGGCGCGGATTCCTCGCACCGTGCGTGAAGGCTCGTTGGCCCTCGGCGCGACCAAGGCTGAAACCTTGTGGAAGATCGTGCTGCCAATGGCCAGCCCGGCGATGATGACCGGGATGATCCTCGCCGTGGCTCGCGCCGCGGGTGAAGTGGCGCCGCTGATGCTCGTGGGTGTGGTGAAACTGGCGCCGTCGCTGCCGGTGGACGGCAACTACCCGTACCTGCACCTCGATCAGAAAATCATGCACCTGGGCTTCCATATTTATGACGTCGGCTTCCAGAGCCCGAACGTCGAAGCCGCACGGCCGCTGGTGTACGCCACGGCGCTGTTGCTGGTGCTGGTGATCGCGACGCTCAACCTGTCTGCAGTGTGGATTCGTAACCACCTGCGCGAGAAATACAAAGCGCTGGATAGCTGATTTCATGCAGCACTGATTTTTCTGTGGGAGCGAGCCTGCTCGCGATGGCATCTCTGCGGTTTCAGACTTGAACCGCGTTGCCCGAATCGCGAGCAGGCTCGCTCCCACACAACCGAACCGAATTTGTTAGCACAGGGAGTTTCCCATGCAGCACGAAACACACACCCACGGCATCAACATGTCGGCCCTGGGTCGCGACAAACAGAGCCTGAACCTGGCACAGGAAACCGTGGCCATCGAAGTGCCGAGCCTGAGCCTGTTCTACGGCGACAAACAAGCGCTGTTCGACGTCAGCATGAACATTCCCAAGCAGCGCGTGACCGCGTTCATCGGCCCGTCCGGCTGCGGCAAGTCAACGCTGCTGCGCACCTTCAACCGGATGAACGATCTGGTCGATGGCTGCCGCGTCGAAGGCGAGATCAACCTGTACGGCAACAACATCTACCGCAAGGGCGAAGACGTGGCCGAACTGCGTCGTCGCGTCGGCATGGTGTTCCAGAAGCCAAACCCGTTCCCGAAAACCATCTATGAAAACGTGGTCTACGGCCTGCGTATTCAGGGCATCAACAAAAAGCGCGTACTCGACGAAGCCGTCGAATGGGCGTTGAAAGGCGCGGCACTCTGGGATGAAGTGAAAGACCGTCTGCACGAGTCGGCCCTGGGCTTGTCCGGTGGTCAACAGCAACGTCTGGTGATCGCTCGTACCATCGCGGTCGAGCCGGAAGTGCTGCTGCTCGACGAACCGTGTTCGGCACTCGACCCGATCTCGACGCTGAAAGTCGAAGAGCTGATCTACGAACTGAAATCCAAGTTCACCATTGTCATCGTGACCCACAACATGCAACAGGCCGCGCGGGTTTCCGACTACACGGCGTTCATGTACATGGGCAAACTGGTGGAATTCGGCGACACCGATACCCTGTTCACCAATCCGGCGAAGAAGCAGACCGAAGACTACATCACCGGTCGTTACGGCTAGGATGCCGCTAGCGTTGTTCGCTTAACCATCGCTGCGGTAGACCGCACCTTACCGGACGCTCCAAGGACGCCAACATGATTAGCAAAGAAGGCCTTACCCACCACATCTCCCAGCAGTTCAACGCTGAGCTTGAGGAAGTGCGCAGCCACCTCCTGGCCATGGGCGGGCTGGTCGAGAAACAGGTCAATGACGCGGTCACTGCATTGATCGAAGCGGACTCGGGCCTGGCCCAGCAAGTGCGTGAGATCGACGACCAGATCAACCAGATGGAACGCAATATCGACGAAGAATGCCTGCGCATTCTGGCCCGTCGCCAGCCGGCTGCATCGGACTTGCGGTTGATCATCAGCATCTCCAAGTCGGTCATCGACCTGGAACGCATCGGCGACGAAGCGACCAAAATCGCCCGCCGTGCCATCCAGCTGTGCGAAGAAGGCGAAGCCCCGCGCGGTTACGTCGAAGTTCGGCACATCGGCGACCAGGTGCGCAACATGGTTCGCGACGCACTGGATGCCTTCGCCCGCTTCGACGCCGAGCTGGCGCTGTCGGTGGCCCAGTACGACAAGGTCATCGACCGTGAATACAAGACCGCGCTGCGCGAGCTGGCGACCTACATGATGGAAGACCCGCGTTCGATCACGCGGGTCTTGAGCATCATTTGGGTGCTGCGTTCGCTGGAGCGGATTGGCGACCATGCCCGCAATATTTCCGAGCTGGTGATTTACCTGGTGCGCGGTACCGATGTCCGTCACCTGGGCCTCAAGCGCATGAAGGAAGAAGTTGAAGGCACAAGTGCCGAAAGCGCTAATGTTCCGGGCAAAGCTGACGATAAGTAAGATTGCCCAAGTAAAGCGCCCGGCCTTGTGGTCGGGCGTTTTTGTTTGTGTGGCTTTCGAATTGAAACGCCGAATGAAAAAGCAGCACCCGCGAACGAAAAGTCCCGGCGTGACTGAAGAGTTTTGGCAAAGTGCCATCAGCCAGCGTTATGCTTGCCGGGATTTCTATAGGGGTGTTGGATGAGCAAGATCAGTGTGTTGGTCGTGGACGATGCGTCGTTTATTCGCGACCTGGTAAAGAAGTGCCTGCGCAACTACTTCCCGGGTATCCGGACCGAAGATGCCGTCAACGGCAAAAAGGCCCAGGCCATGCTGGCCAAGGAAGCATTCGACCTGGTCCTGTGCGACTGGGAAATGCCGGAAATGTCTGGCCTCGAACTGCTCACCTGGTGCCGTGAGCAGGACAATCTCAAGAGCATGCCGTTTGTCATGGTTACCAGCCGTGGCGACAAGGAAAACGTGGTTCAGGCGATCCAGGCTGGCGTTTCTGGCTATGTCAGCAAACCGTTCACCAACGAGCAGCTGTTGACCAAGGTCAAGCAGGCGTTGAACAAGGTCGGCAAACTCGACACCTTGATGAACAGCGCACCCACCAAGATGAATTCGGCGTTCGGCAACGACTCCCTCAGCGCGCTCACGGGCGGCAAGGCTGCGGTCGTCGCCCCTGCAGCGGCTGCGGTCAATCCGTTCGCCAAGCCCGCCGCCACACCGGCTGCCGCTGCCGCGCCTTCTCGCGGTCTGCTCAACAGCCCGCCGGTCAAGGCACCAGCGGCGTCCGCGGCCCCGGCCGGTGGTCGTGGCCAAGGTCAACTGCGCTTGCCCAGTGGTACTCAGCCATGCGTCATCAAAGCGTTGAGCATCAAGGAAGCCTTGTTGGTGGTTAAGCGCACCGACACCCTGCCGCAAGTGCTCGACAGCGCCGTGCTCGACCTGGAGCAGGGCGACAACGCCGAAGTCGCCCGCCTGAACGGCTACCTGCACGCCATCGTCGCCCACGAGCCGAAACCCGACAGCGACTGGCTGCAACTGACCTTCCGCTTCGTCGACCAGGACGCACAAAAGCTCGACTACATCTCCCGCCTGATCGCCCGCGGCACGGCGCAGAAGCATTTCGTACCGGGCGCGTAAGTACAGCGTCGCTGATTAGATCGCCATCGCGAGCAGGCTCGCTCCCACAGGGAACCGCATTCCAGTGTGGGAGCGAGCCTGCTCGCGATGGGGTCATCGAACTCAGTGCATCTCTCCCTGACGCGCTCATTGAGCGTTCCCAACTCCTAGGACATTTCCTTCAAGTTGTAGCGGTGTTCGGTAACTATCCCGGCCAGTGGTTCGCGGCTAGTCTCACCTTGTCACCAAAAAACGGTGACACGGACGTGCAAGTCCGGCGGGGTACACAATGGGTTATGGCAATTCATCGAGCGTTTTTCTATGCTCGCGAATCGTTATGGCTGCTGTGTATGGGAGACCTTCGGGTCTGCCGGGTAACTCCGCCGGTCTTGCACACCTATGCACAGCTGCCACCTCTTTCGAAGTGCAAGCGAAACAGGGTCAGCTCCATATTGCGGAGTTTCACCTATGTTTAAGCCGACACCAAATCCACCAGAAGACCCAGCAACTTCCCCCTACGAATCCATCGATTCGAAAAAACTCCACGAAGCCGCCGAACGCGCCCTCGACCACCATCTGGGCACGCCCCCACCCAAGATCCACCTGGCCGACGCTCGCAAAGGCCAACTCTTCATCGTCGCCCCAGACGTCGACACCGACAGCCTCCTGGCCAACGCCTCTGAAGACATCGCCTCCATCAAAGCCATCGCCGGCGACCTCGCCTTCGAAATCGAAGGCTCCCGCCGCAACGTCGCCCTCGCCATCTACCGCATGGCCGAAGGCGCCCAACTGCTGATCGACCGCGCCATGGACAACCTCGACCCACCGAACCCAACGGAGTACCGGGTCAAGATGTAGCTGATCGTTCCCGCGCTCCGGCGTGGGAACGCCTCTCCGGACGCTCTGCGTCCAGTTCGACGGTGACGCAGAGCATCACTGGCTGCATTCCCACGCAGAGCATGGGAACGATCGAAAACCGAAATGCGGGATATCGAACTGGCACGTGCCAGATTGCAGGAAATAGGTTGAACACCATGACCGAACGTCAGATTCAAACCGAGCGTTTCACCAGTGTCTGGGATGCGCTGGAAGACACTCCACAACAAGCGGCCAACATGCGCCTGCGTTCCAGGCTGATGCAGGAACTGTACAAAACCATTCGTGCCTGGGAGTTGCCGCAAAAGGACGCGGCCAAACGCCTGGGCATCACTCAACCCCGGCTCAATGATGTGCTCAACGGCAAGATCGACAAATTTTCGCTGGATTCCTTGGTGAACTTGTCCGCAGCCGCTCGATTGGGCGTTGATATCTGTTTCGACCCACAACCGTTCGGGCCACTTCAGATAGTCTGATGCAGTCAGTTGATCGTTTTGCGAAAGGTTTGGGAGCGATCATTTGAAACATCTGCCGACTACGCAGGTCGATTCTGGCTGCTAGGCTGTTTTCAGGCCTTCCTCGACAGAACCTTGCCTATGTTCGCGCGATTGCTGTTTTTCTGTGGTCTGTTCATGGCCTCCACCTCGGCTGTGGCCATCACTATTTATAAATCCACCAGCGTGACGGGTGTGGTCTCGTACAGTGACCGCCCATCCCATGGCGCGCGGATCTTTGTGTTCCGCGACCGCATGGACGAGCACCTTGAGCGCCAGGTACTTCTGGATATCAAGAAGCAGAGGGACACGCACAGTGTGTTTGTGCGCAACGATTTGTATGCGCCGGTAGAGGTCGAGCTGAGTTTCACCGGGCTGAAGAATGTCAGCGGTGCGCCGGCACAGCCGATCCGCCGGGTGTTGCCGGCGCGCAGCACCGTGCGTCTGGCGCTGCTCACGGCGATTACGCCCGGCAAGCCGCTGGCCTATACCCCGGCGTTCAACTATTCCCTGGGCAACCCCACAGACACCACGCTGGCCTATCGGTATCCGCTGCCGTGGCGTGGAGGCCCGTTCCACCTGACTCAGGGCCCTAATGGCCGATATAGCCATTTTGGGGTCAAGAACCGTTATGCCATGGACATCGCCATGCCTGAAGGCACACCGATCATCGCAGCGCGTGGCGGGGTGGTGGTGAAAACCGAAAACAACCAGAGCGGACGCGGCACCGACCCGTCGGGCAATTTCGTGCGGGTGTTGCACGATGACGGGACCATGGGCGTGTACCTGCACCTCAAGCGCGGTTCGGTGTGTGTGCGGGAGGGGCAGCGGGTGGCGGTCGGCAGTGCGTTGGGGTTATCGGGCAATACCGGTAACAGCAGCGGGCCGCACCTGCACTTCGTGGTGCAGCGCAATAGCGGTTTGGGGCTGGTGTCGATTCCGTACCAGTTCAACCAACCGGTGGGCAGCTTGCCGAACTTTGCGCTCGGCAAACAATAATCCAGGTCACTGCGATCAACCGTGGCGAGGGAGCTTGCTCCCGCTGGACGGCGAAGCCGTCCCCAAACAGATCAGCTCGGTGTGTCAGGACGAGTGCTATTGCAGGGTTCGGGGCCGCTACGCGACCCAGCGGGAGCAAGCTCCCTCGCCACAACAGCGGGCTCGCGCAGGGTTCAATCGAGCATCAGCACCTTGGCCAAAATGATCTTCGGGCCTTTCATCTTTTTGATGATGATCCGCAAACCTTCGACTTCCAGCACTTCTTCCTCTTCCGGCACCCGTTTCAGGGTTTCGTAGACCAGCCCGGCGAGGGTTTCCGCTTCGACGTGGTCCAGATCGATGCCCAGCAGGCGTTCGACCTTGAACAGAGGTGTGTCACCGCGCACCAGCAATTTGCCCGGCTGGTAGGCGAGGATCCCGCGTTCGGCCTTGCGGTGTTCGTCCTGGATGTCGCCGACCAGCACTTCCAGCACGTCTTCCATGGTCAGGTAGCCGATGACGTTGCCGTCGGCTTCTTCAACCAGGGCGAAGTGTGAACCGCCCTTGCGGAACTGCTCCAGCAACTGCGACAACGGCATGTGCCGCGATACGCGTTCCAGCGGGCGGGTCAGCTCGGCCAGGTTGAACGATTCGGGAATGTGGTCCAGCGCCGCCAGTTCCAGCAGCAAGTCCTTGATGTGCAACAGGCCGACGAACTCCTGGCGTTCGCTGTCGTACACCGGGTAGCGGCTGAATTTGTGACGACGGAACAGCGCGAGAATTTCCTTGAGCGGCGCGTTGAACTCCAGCGTCACCAGGTCTTCCCGGGAGTTGGCCCAATCGACGACTTCCAGCTCGCCCATTTCCACGGCCGAGGCGAGTACGCGCATGCCTTGGTCGCTCGGGTCCTGGCCGCGGCTGGAGTGCAGGATCAGTTTCAGTTCTTCACGGCTGTAATGGTGCTCGTGATGAGGGCCGGGTTCACCTTGGCCAGCAAACCGCAGGATCGTGTTGGCGCTGGCGTTAAGCAGGTAAATGGCCGGGTACATCGCCCAGTAAAACAGGTACAGCGGCACCGCCGTCCACAGCGACAGCAGCTCGGGTTTGCGGATGGCCCAGGATTTGGGGGCCAGTTCGCCGACCACGATGTGCAGGTAGGAAATGATAAAGAAGGCGGTGAAGAACGACACACCCTTGACCACTTCCGGCGAGTTGACGCCGACCGCGTCCAGCAACGGTTCTAGAATGTGCGCGAACGCCGGTTCACCGACCCAGCCAAGGCCCAGGGATGCGAGGGTGATACCCAATTGGCAAGCGGACAGGTAAGCGTCGAGCTTGCTGTGTACGGTGCGCAGGATATGCCCGCGCCAGCCGTGTTTATCCGCGATGGCCTCGACCCGGGTCGAGCGCAGTTTGACCATGGCAAATTCCGCCGCAACGAAAAAGCCGTTGAGCAAAACCAGGATCATTGCAAAAAGAATCATGCCGAAATCGGCGAAGAGTGAAGCGAGGGTCACGCCAGGGGAAGGGTCCATGATGGAGTTTTGCGGGTTCCGTATATTCGAAAAGAAAGGGGATTGCCGAGCCTGAAAGGCAGGCCCAAGTCAGCCAATGTAGCGGCTGACAGGGCGATTGCCTAGTGTTCAGTCAACGTTCGCGCTAGTCGGTCAACGAGTTGACCCGCGATTTTGTGACCTGTGCGGGCGCGAAATGGCAGGTGAACGTGCTGCCATGGCCGAGCACGCTGCTGATCTCCATTCGCGCACGATGACGTAACAAAACGTGTTTGACGATGGCCAGGCCCAGCCCGGTGCCGCCGGTATTGGAGTTGCGGCTGGAGTCGACGCGGTAGAAGCGCTCGGTCAGGCGCGGCAGGTGTTTGTTGTCGATGCCGATTCCCGAGTCCTGCACGCTGAGGTGCGCACCTTGTTCGTCACCCCACCAGCGGATGCGGATGTTGCCGCCGTCCGGAGTGTATTTGACGGCGTTGAACACCAGGTTCGAGAACGCGCTGCGCAACTCGGCTTCACTGCCCTTGAGCATGATCGATGGATCGGCTTCAAGGGTGATGTGCTGGTTGCGCTGCCCGGACAGCGCCTGGGCGTCACTCTTGATCGATTGCAGCAGGTTGTCGATCGGCACCGGCTGGTTGTCCGACGGGTAATCGGTGGCTTCGAGCTTGGCCAACAGCAGCAAGTCGTTGAGCAGTGTCTGCATGCGTCCGCCCTGTTGCTGCATTTGCTGCAACGCGCGGCTCCAGCGCGGATTCACCTCTTCGACGTTATCGAGCAGGGTTTCCAGATAGCCGCAGATGACCGTCAACGGCGTGCGCAGTTCGTGGGAGACGTTGGCGATGAAGTCTTTACGCATTTGTTCAAGCTGATGAATGCGGGTGACGTCGCGCACCAGCATCAGGTGTTCGTTGTTGCCGTAACGGGTGATGTACAGCTGGATCCGCATCCGATCGTTGGTCGGCGAAGGGATTTCCAGCGGCTCGGCGTAGTTGTCCTGCTCAAAGTATTCCTTGAAGCGCGGATGACGCACCAGATTGGTCACCGGCTGACCGCTGTCTTGCGGGGTCTTGAGGCCCAGCAGGGTTTCGGCGGCGCGGTTCCACCATTCCAGGTTGCCGTCGCTGTCGAGCATGATCACCGCGTCTTTCAACGCTGCAGTGGACTCCTGAACCCGGTCGATTACCGCTTGCAGGCGTCCGCGCACGCGCTGATCGCGCCGTTGCAGGTGGTAGATGCTGTCGAACACTTCGCCCCACAGGCCATAACCATCGGGTGGTGGTTCGTCGGGCTTTTGCAGGCGCAGCCACTCGTGCAGGCGCAGCAATTGCTTGAGGGTCCAGGCCAGGTAAATGCCCAGGCCTGCGGCCAGGCTCCAGCCGTAGTAGCCAGTAATCAGGCCGATCACCAGACAGCCGGTGACCAGTAACAGCATGTGGCGGATCAGAGTGCCATGCCAGTTTTGGTTCACTTAAACTTGCGTCCTTGTCAGCGTGTCGAGCAGGTAAGGGCCGGCTCAGGCCTTGGTAGAAAACCGGTAGCCGGTGCCACGCACGGTTTGTACCAGATTCTCGTAGGCATCGCCGAGTGCTTTGCGCAAACGGCGGATGTGCACGTCGACAGTGCGCTCTTCGACATACACGTTGCCGCCCCAGACCTGATCGAGCAATTGCCCGCGAGTGTAGGCGCGTTCCTGATGGGTCATGAAAAATTGCAGCAAGCGGTATTCGGTCGGGCCCATCTCGGCGGGTTTACCGTCGATGGTCACGCGGTGGCTGATCGGGTCCAGCAGCAGGCCGCCGACTTCGATCGGCGCTTCGCCGTCGGTAGGACCGGCACGACGCAGTACGGCCTTCAGGCGCGCAACCAGCTCGCGTGGGGAAAACGGTTTGGTGATGTAGTCATCGGCGCCGACTTCCAGGCCCTGGATCTTGTTGTCTTCTTCGCCCTTGGCGGTGAGCATGATGATCGGGATGTCCCCGGTCAGTTCATCGCGCTTGAGACGTCGGGCCAACTCGATGCCTGACGTGCCGGGCAGCATCCAGTCGAGCAGGATCAGGTCCGGTTTACGGTCGACGATAATGGCGTGGGCCTGCTGGGAGTTTTCGGCCTCCATGCAGTCATAGCCGGCCATTTCCAACGCAACGGCGATCATTTCGCGAATGGGCGCTTCGTCGTCGACGATCAGAATGCTCCTGCCAACCATGCCTTAATCCTCTTGTCATTTAACTGTCTTGCGCCGCATTAGATAACGGAATTATTGCAGTCGTGTGACAGTATTTTAGTCGTGCGGCAAGCAGCGCAATCCTGAACTACGCTTTAAATCCAGATCCTGACAACCACAAAGGAAGGTTTCTATGACTCACTACGCTCAATCGTTCAAAGCCCTGATGTTGGCCGCTGCCCTGGCATTACCGGCAATGGCCTTCGCCGCTGATCCAGCGACGGAGAAGGGTGGCATGCTGGTCGATAGCAAGGGCATGACCTTGTATACCTTTGCCAAGGATGCTGCTGGCAAGTCCATGTGCAATGACGCGTGCGCTGCCAACTGGCCACCGCTGGCGGCTACCGCCATGGACAAGTCCAAGGGCGACTGGACAGTGATCAAACGCGCCGACGGCAAGATGCAATGGGCTTACTACGGCAAGCCGCTGTACACCTTTGTGAAGGACAAGAAGGCCGGTGACATGACCGGTGAAGGGCTGATGGATGGTGCGTGGCACGTCGCCAAGCCTATGTAACCTTGGCGAATAGCTAGCCGTTCGCATTAAAAGATCGCGGCCTTCGGCAGCTCGGAGGCTGCGATCTTTTCAAACAGTCAACGCAACGCGTAATCCAGCACGATCCCGACGAAAATCGCCAACCCGGCCCAATGGTTATGCAGGAAGGCCCGGAAACACTTCAGTCGGTCCCTGTCGCGGGTGTACCAGAATTCCCAGGCAAAGCACCCGGCCGCAGCCAGCAGCCCGAGGTGGAACCAGCCGCCCAGCTCGAATTTCGATCCGGCCAGCAGCAGGCACCCCAAGGCCAGGCCTTGCAGGGCGAGAATGATCACCCGATCGGCATCGCCAAACAGAATCGCCGTGGATTTCACACCAATCCTCAAATCGTCGTCGCGGTCGGTCATCGCGTAATAGGTGTCGTAGCCCACCGTCCACAGCAGGTTGGCAATCCACAGCAACCAGGCGATGGCCGGCAGTTCACCGGTTTCGGCGGTGAACGCCATCGGCATGCCCCACGAGAACGCCGCGCCCAGTACCACTTGCGGGTAATAGGTGTAGCGTTTCATGAACGGGTAAGTGGCGGCCAGCGCCAGACCGCCAAACGACAGCCAGACCGTGGCTGCGTTGGTACAGAGCACCAGCAGGAAGCTCACGCCCATCAGCAATGCGAAGAACACCAGCGCTTCTTTGGAGCTGATCTTGCCGCTGACCAAGGGCCGTTGTTCGGTACGTTTCACGTGACCATCGACCTTGCGATCTGCCCAGTCATTGATCACGCAGCCGCCCGCGCGGGTCAGCACCACGCCAAGGACGAAAATCACGATATTGGCCAATGACGGCGAACCTTTACCGGCAATCCACAGCGCCCACAACGTTGGCCACAGCAGCAGGTAAATGCCGATGGGCTTGTCCATGCGAGTCAACTGGATGAAGTCCCAGGCGCGCGGATTCACGCGATTCAATGACTTGAGCAGGCTTTGGTACATCAGCAGTTCTCCGTATTCGCGCCGGCAGCGCGCCACAGGGCTGGCAGGAATATTTCCGCAACCAGCACGCTCAGGTCCCCCCGGTCGAAACGCGAGCGCCGGCCCCACAGTTCCGGTGCTTGAGACTCACTTGGCAACCATTCGACAGGATAGTGACAAACCTCGATGGCGCGGCGCTGGAACGCCTGATCGCAAAACAACAGCTCGCCCAGGGAGCGGCTGCCCAACTCATCCATATTCAACCCGCCGTCCTGCAACGAACTGCGTGCCGCTACACTGCGGGCAAACACCCAGGCTTCGCCATGACCGCGCAAATACACCTCGCGAACCCAGCCTTCACTGCCTTCGGGCAATTCCAGTGCGGCGCATTCGTCAGTGCGCAAAGGCTGCCAGCCTTCGAGCAACGGCGTCACGCTGAAGCCGTCATCCGACAAACGGGTCAGGCGGCGGGTGAGCGAGCCCTCATCGAACAGCCAGTCGAGGGTTTGCGCGTCGGGTAGCGGGGTCAGCTGGCTTTGTGGCAGCCAGAACAGAGCAGGGGCGAGGGGGGTTGAGTGCGGCACAGTGAGTCAGTATTGGCAGCAAATGAGGCGGCGAGCTTACCATGTCGGTCGGTGATATTGATTGATCGGGCGGGGTAATGGCGCCGAACAGGCTTGCATCTATTGAGCCCGATCAGTACAAAACGCCTTGAGCCGGACGGCAAACCCTTATCAGGTGATCGTTCGCGCCGGTAAAAGCCTGAGAACCTGAGGAAACAAGTAATGAAAAAGTGGCAATGCGTGGTCTGTGGGCTGATCTACAACGAAGCCGACGGCTGGCCGGATGACGGCATCGCGGCCGGAACCCCGTGGCAGGACGTACCGGAAGACTGGCTGTGTCCAGACTGTGGCGTCGGCAAAATGGATTTCGAAATGATCGAAATCGCTGCCTGATCACAGATTTTGATGAATTGAAGAGGAGTAAGGAATGAACGCACCTGTCGTGATCGTCGGCACTGGGCTGGCTGGCTACAACCTGGCCCGGGAGTTTCGCAAACTCGATGGCGAAACACCGCTGCTGCTGATTACCGCAGATGACGGACGCTCTTACTCCAAACCGATGCTCTCTACCGGTTTCGGCAAGAACAAGGACGCCGATGGCCTGAGCATGGCCGAGCCCGGCGCCATGGCCGAACAGCTGAAAGCTGAAGTGCGGACCCATACACGCATCAGCGGCATCGACCCGGGCCACAAACGCCTGTGGATCGGCGAGGAAGCCGTGGCCTATCGCGACCTGATCCTCGCCTGGGGCGCGGAAACCGTGCGCGTGCCGGTGCAGGGCGATGCACCCGAGGCGATCTTCCCGATCAACGACCTCGAAGACTACGCGCGCTTTCGGGCAGCGGCTGCCGGCAAGCGTCGGGTATTGTTGCTCGGCGCTGGCCTGATCGGCTGTGAGTTCGCCAACGACCTGATCCTCGGTGGATACGAGGTGCAACTGGTCGCGCCGTGCGAACAAGTCATGCCGACGCTGCTTCACCCGGCGGCGGCCGCAGCCGTGCAGGCCGGGCTGGAAAGCCTGGGCGCGCAGTTCCACCTGGGCCCGGTACTCAATAGCTTGCAGCGCACCGATGACGGGCTCGAAGGGCATTTGTCCGATGGCCAGGTGATCCCCTGCGACGTCGTGGTTTCCGCCATTGGCCTGCGCCCGCGCATCGATCTGGCGGCCGCTGCCGGCTTGCAGATCAACCGCGGTGTGGTAGTTGACCGTCATCTGAAGACCTCTCACGCCAATATTTATGCCTTGGGCGACTGCGCCGAGGTCGATGGGCTGAATTTGCTGTACGTGATGCCCCTGATGAGTTGTGCGCGTGCGCTGGCGCAAACCCTGGCCGGCAACCCGACAGCGGTCAGCTACGGTGCGATGCCGATTACCGTGAAAACACCGGTCTGCCCATTGGTGGTTTCCCCGCCACCACGGGGTTTTGAAGGTGCCTGGACCGTCGAAGGGCAGGGCGCCGACATCAAGGCGCTGTGCCGTGATGCCAGCGGAAAACTGCTGGGTTACGCGCTCACCGGGGCGGCAGTGATGGAGAAACTAGCTCTAAACAAGGAGCTTCCGGCGCTTTTGGCGTAAATACCGGTCGTTCTGTCGGAATCACCCCGCTTTTGCTACTACAAAGGTCGCCCCGAGACTGGCGCCGCTCGTAACCGCATGCCATCCTCACTCCGTCTGCCGCAGAGTAGAGCCTGCGGCGCCTTGGGCGCTGTTCCGGAAGAACAGCACGGACATAACAACAAAAAACCGTCAAAGAGGCTTCACTCATGCGTAAACCAGATCTCGCCGCAGCAATCGCTGAAAAGGCTGACCTCACCAAAGAACAGGCTAACCGCGTACTCAACGCCGTCCTCGAAGAAATCACCGGCGCTCTGCACCGTAAAGACAGCGTCACCCTGGTGGGCTTCGGTACTTTCCTGCAACGCCACCGTGGCGCGCGCACCGGCAAGAACCCGCAAACCGGTGAGCCAGTGAAAATCAAGGCCAGCAACACCGTTGCGTTCAAGCCGGGCAAGTCGCTCAAAGACAGCGTCAACCCGTAAGAGCGGTACCGTCTCGAAGGGAGGCGGGGCGGTAAAAAAATGGGCACGCCGACTGGGTCGGGTGCCCATTTTTGTTAGCCTTGGCGTCGGGCATGACTCACGAGGCACTGAACAACATTATTTAATCGGCTTGTTTTAATTATCCAAAGCAGTGTAGATCGCAATAAGCTGATCTTTATATTTTTTACTGTTAGGAATGCGTATGCCTTTCAAGTAAGCATCCAGGCCGCTCGGATTATATTCTAGGAAGTACAATTCAAGTAAATAGATAATCAGGAAATTTTTATAGAAGGGCAGGACCTTGATTATCTTGTCCTCACCCTGATTTCCTTCCTGCTCGTGCGCGGTTTGTTTGAGCTTCGATAGTTTTGCCTCCATAAAGGCTGCAAGGCTTACTTTTCCTTGGTCAATAACGCGCTCTAGCGCTTCAATTTCTACATTGGCAACATTAATTTTATTGGCGTCGTATTGGAAAATATTGTCCGAAGGTTGACCTTCGTTAATGTCGAGATTCAAGTGTTCTTTAATATCAAGCAGTGTTGTTTGATAGCGGTTGCTCTCTACGAATGACTTAACGTCTTCAAGGTTTACCATTTGTCGATTCCCGTGATTATTTTGGATAGATCATATCCGGTATGCCTGAAGGGATCTGCTGCTTCATGTTCCCACGGTGTTAGCGCATCAAGATTTTTCGAATCATGGACGCCGATACCGCCTGTACGTTGCGGTATGTCACGATGGTGTAGCTCCATTGAAACAACTCGCTCCTCAACCGCGCCTGTTTTGCGGTTAATAACTTCCACTTTCATCTGAGGAGCCGAACCGCCCTTCATACGTGCCAGGTTATTTTTTGAGTAGCGCGACGGATTGGTTGTTGCTTCTTCCTTCCAGAATTTTTTTCCGTGCTGTACTCCAGCACGACCAGCCCCATGGATCTATCCAGCCAAAGGGGTTCGGAGAATATGTATACAGATTCAAGCCGCCGGTCAGCCCAATGGGGTCAGGCGTGGTGAAACGTCCAATATCAGGGTCGTAAAAACGAAAGGTGTTGTAATGCAGCCCCGTCTCCCGGTCCAGGTACTGCCCCTGAAACCGCAGGTTTTGCTCTTCAATGTAGTACGGCTCGCGCACCTCCTCCAGCGTGTTGCCCCACACCCGATAAGTCGCCTGCCAGACGTTGTGGCCGTCTGCTTCGGTGAGCTGTTCCGGCAGGCCGTTGAGGTCGTTGTGGTAGTAGCGGATTTTTTGCAGCGGGCCGGTGCCGTCGACGCGGGCCAGGGGTTGGTAGCCTTCGTCTTCGTAGAGGTAAAGGCTGGTCTGCTGATGGCGATGTTCCTGCAACAGGCGCAGGCCATCCCAGGTGAAGCGGGTTTCGCCGAGTGGGTAGCCGTGGGTGTCGTGCTCGGTTTTTTCGATGCGTCGGCCCAGCGGGTCGTAGGTCATCCTGACCACGCTGCCGTTTTCGTTGCGCACTTCAATCAACCGGCTTTCGGCGTCGTAGGCGAAGCGTTGCAGGCCCCGTTTAGCGCTGCGCTTTTCGATCAGCCGGCCAAAGGCGTCGTAGCGGTAACGCTTGTCCTGATAGGTCAGCAGTTTGTTGTGCACCACCAGCCCGGCACCGGGTTGCGGGGCGTCCAGCAGGTTGGCGGCGGCGTCGTAGGCGAAGGTTTCGCGCTGGCCGTGCGGGCTGTCCTGGCTGGCGATGATGCGGCCGGTGGCGTCGTAGTGCAGCACTTCGCGGTGCAGGCGGTCGCGTTCGAAGTCGCTGATGACCTGGCCGTCGAGGTTGATCTGGTGCAGGTGGCCGCTGCCGTAGTACAGGCGATTGAGCCAGCGCCCAGCCGGGCGGCCCAAAGCGCGTCAGACATGCGGGTTATTTATCCGACGCAAGCGTCTGGCCGCCGCGCAATCGTTGCGCTTGTTGCGCAATTGTATGCCTTCCATTGCACCTTGCTCTTTGTCAGTTACGGCATGCGCATCAGCGCGGTTCTCTCGTTTGTGAGAGCATCTATAGGCTGTACAAAATATTGTAGAACGAGGTCGAATTGTCTTTTATCAAAGAAAGGTCCTGGGCTATGGATGTTTTTTCGAATGACGATTTATTTATTGCCATTCGACGAGTAATTATTGCTTCCAGAAGTTTTCTGAACAGCACCTCATCATTGATGTATTTTTTCAGCTTTAGAATTTCGTGAGGTCTGTTTTTCAGAATATAAAAGGAATAGTTCATTAAAATAATATTGGAGACAAACAGGTTTTCCGTTGATTGAAGGGGGTTGATCGTATCGATCAAAATATGAAATATCTGTCTCTTGTTTTTAGCGTATGCCTGCAAAAATACATCGGGATACATGAATTCGCTATGACGATCATTTAGCCTGAAACGGTAATTTGTGTCGTCGGGTTCGGTCAGTAATGTGGCGAGGCTTGTTTGATAATTTTTTAACGTGCTCAGCAGTACATGTTCTTTTCTGCTATCAAATTTGATCGCTTTGTAAACCAGGTCGATGACATCCAAAAAAGCTACGGGCCCCCGGGTGTCGGTAGCCATTACCAGATGATTATCCTTGATGCTGAACCGACGATACGCTTCGTCGTCAATACTCAATTCGAAAAGCAGGAACCTGAGCATATAGTTCCTGAGTTGGGCATCCGCGTCGAGAGAACTGTTCTTCAAACTGATTAACTGAGTCAGAAAAAAGAAAATAAAATAGTCTTTATTGGTTCGTTGACGGTTGTCGATTTCAAGCAGATAGCCAAAGCGGGACAGGACCAAGAGAAGGGCATAGCAGTCCGGCTCCGTGAAACCGTTTTTTGACATGGATTTTTCGAAGGCGCTTATGGAAAACAAATCGTGCCAGCGGCTGATGTAGAAGGTCGAACCGTTGTGTTTTCTAGCGGCGACAGACAGCAGTGAAGGCTCGTCTTCTTGGTAAAAAACAGCGCCCAGTTCTTTCGGATATGGACGGATGTTCAGGAAATTCTCAAGCTTGTATGAAAGGAGTTCGAATATATTCATGTTGGTTTTTGCCTGTTATTCCTCCAGATCTACTACCAGTTTGAGGGCGCTCCATCCTCATCATCAATTGCAATTTCGGTATGAGACCTGATCCAATCGAAAAAAGCAGACAGGTCATTTTCGATGCTGGAAGGGTGAGCGCTAATCTCCAAAAAAATACGTTCTTTTTCTAGGAAGAGACGGACGTCGTAGTTCCAATCTCCCGGACTTCTGGGCTCGGTGCCCATCAATCGGAATTCTTTTTCCTGCAAGCTCTTGGAAAAAGTTCTAAGGCCGGTGATTTTTCGCACTATCTCTTTGAGATTGGTCGTGTACCAGATTGTATTCTTAAAAGACAATATAAACTCTGCCGACATTATGGTTACCTTCTAACTTCCGTGAGGTCTGCCCGAAACCGTTGGGTAATCTGGCGGGTTTTTCATTCCGATGTGCGCTTCCGAGGAATGAGTGCTGACGGCTGTTTTTCCGTCATTAGCTAATTCAGTGGTGCCTGGGTTTCCATGTCTACCTAATGATTTGTGACTGTGAGCATTGTTCGATCCTTTGAACGGTGTGGGGTTCGTATTCCCATAAGCATGAATCTGGACTTCTGAACCATCAGAGTGTACCCAACGCTGGTTCCTGGTATTTGCTGGATTCGTTCTGGTATAGCCGTTTTGCCGGAGGATTTTCTCCACCTGTTGCACGGATTTCCCTTTCAGCGACGGAAGTTTGGAGACATTAGGTTTATTCGCAAATTTGCCCTTGGCATCGATCCATCTCCCTTTTGAGTTCTGCCTGGTGGCTGGACCACAGGCTAGCCCCAACGGGTCTATCCAAGTAAAGGGGTTAGGTGCGTAAACATAGAGATTAAATCCCCCCGCCAACCCAATCGGATCCGGCGTCGTAAACCTCCCCACATCCGGATCATAGAACCGGAACGTATTGAAATGCAGCCCCGTCTCCCGGTCCAGGTACTGCCCCTGAAACCTCAGGTTCTGCTCTTCGATGTAGTACGGCTCGCGCACCTCTTCTAACGTGTTGCCCCACACCCGATAAGTCGCCTGCCAGACGTTGTGGCCGTCCGCTTCGGTGAGCTGTTCCGGCAGGCCGTTGAGGTCGTTGTGGTAGTAACGGATTTTTTGCAGCGGGCCGGTGCCGTCGACGCGGGCCAGGGGGTCGTAACCTTCGTCTTCGTAGAGGTAGAGGCTGGTCTGCTGATGGCGATGTTCCTGCAACAGGCGCAGGCCGTCCCAGGTGAAGCGGGTTTCGCCGAGTGGGTAGCCGTGGGTGTCGTGCTCGGTTTTTTC